>NZ_HG779664.1:0-6674 GCF_000582705.2 Microbacterium sp. C448 | reverse complement strand
AGCGGCCCGAAGCGCTCAATGCGCTCGACCTGGGGATGGTACGCGGCCTGCGCGAAGCGCTCGAGGCGTGGCGTGATGAACACGACGTCGAACGCATCCTGCTCGAGGGCGCGGGTGATCGGGGGTTGTGCGCCGGCGGCGACGTGCGGGGGCTGGCCGAGAGCATCATGTCCGGCAATGCCGAGGGCGCCGGCACATTCTTTCGCGAGGAATACGCGCTGAACGCCGCCATCGCCGAGTACCCGAAGCCGATTGTGGCGCTCGCGGATGGCGTCACGATGGGCGGCGGCATCGGCCTCGCCGGTCATGCCGCCGTTCGTATCGTGACCGAGCGCTCGGCGCTCGCAATGCCCGAGACGCGGATCGGGTTCACGCCGGATGTCGGGGGCACCTGGCTGCTCGCCCGCGCCCCCGGACGGCTGGGAGAGTATCTCGCCCTGACGGGCGGGACGATGACGGCGGCCGACGCGATCTACGCCGGATTCGCCGACCTGCTCGTACCGTCCGAGCGGTTGGACGCCGTGCGCGAAGCCCTCGAATCGCGGGCCGACCCGGGCGGTGCCACCGAGGTCGCGATGCTGTTCGACGAGTCGCCCGAGCCGTCGGAGCTGGCTCGCCGTCGGCCGTGGATCGACTCGGTTTTCGCGGCCCCCGACGTGGCGTCGATCGTCGCGGGCCTCCGCGAGCGGCCCGAGCCCGAGGCATCCGATACGGCCGACCTGCTCGAAACGCTGTCTCCGACCGCGCTGACTGTGACGCTGGCCTCCGTTCGCGCGGCCCGCACCGACCCGAACCTGCGCACCACGCTCGAGCGCGAGTACGGGCTGGCCATGTGGTTCGCCCACACCCAACCGGACCTGCCGGAGGGTGTTCGCGCGCGTCTGATCGACAAAGACGGTGCGCCGCGCTGGCGACCGGAGTCGCTGGCCGAGCTGCCGGACGACCTCGCCGAGCAGGCGTTTGCGTTCCGCACCGACGTGCCGCTCTGGGGCTGAGGGCGCCTGAGGGCTGACGCTCGGGCGCGGTATCCCTAGAGTGACCCTATGGAACGGTCGGAACCCCCGCACCGCAGACGCCGCTACTCGGTGGGTGTGGCGCTGGACTGGTTCTTCTTCGTCTTCGCGGGGCTGGCGGCCATCTGGCTCGCCTACCTCGGGTTCACCGAGACGTTCCGCGTCGGATGGTGGGGCATCCCGTTCGCGATCGTGTTCTGGGTCGTGCTCGCCTATCTCGTGCTGCCGAGGCTGCATCGCATCCTCACGACGATCTACGTTCCCGACTATTTCATCGGCCGCACGCGTACGAGCGACGGGTTGCTGGGCGACCCGGTCAACCTGGCCTTCCGCGGCACGGCGGAAGAGATCGAGGCTGCGCTCCAGGCCGCGGGATGGCGACGCGCCGACCCGGTGACCCTCGCGTCGTCGTGGCGGATCATCACGTCCACGCTCACCAAACGGAGCTACGACGAGGCACCCGTGAGCCCCCTGTTCTTGTTCAGCCGGCAGCAGGATTTCGCCTACCAGCAGGAGGTCGACGGCAGCCCCACGCAGCGCCACCACGTCCGGTTCTGGAAATGCCCGGACGGATGGCTGCTGCCGGGCGGCACGCGAGTCGAGTGGCTCGCCGCGGGTACCTTCGACACGGCCGTGGGGCTCTCGCTGTTCACTCTGCAGGTCACGCACCGCATCGACGCGAACACCGACATCGAGCGCGACCACATCATCCAGACGCTCGTCGCGGCCGAGCCCACGATCCGGATCGACGTGATCAAGGACTTCTCGAGCGGCTATCACGCACGAAACGGCGGTGGCGACACCATCCGTACCGACGGTGATCTGCCGATCGTGGATGTCTCGGGTGTGCCGGTGCCGGTCGCGCAGACCCTGCTTGCTACCGAGGGGAGTGTCCCATGACGAAGACCCCCGAAAAGCGCCCGGCATTCGAATCGCCCAGCGACCTCGTGCGCCCCGTGGGCTACGACCCTGACATGCCTCGCCCGGCGGCGATCAGCGCGGGTGCCGGCTTGGTGATGCTGCGGGTCATCGCGGGCTTTCTGTGGCTCACCGCCCTGGCCTTCAACTGGGGCGACGTCGCGCACAGCATCGAGGTCGAGCTGGGCGATGATGTGGAGCTGCCGGAGGATCTCAAGGCCATCGGGCTCGTGCTGATCCTGACGGTCGGCGGGATCGCCACGCTGCTCGAGGGCGTCCTCGCTGTGTTGATCTATCGGGGACACAACTGGGCGCGTGTGCTCGTCATGCTGTACGCCGTCGTGTCGATCTCGGCGGCGTTCACGACGTGGTGGGTCGGTGGCCAAGACATCCGGATCGAAACGACGCTCGTCACCCTGAGCCTCGACATCCTGGTTCTGCTCGCTCTCTCGAGCCGGCAGGCCGCGGCGTATTCACGGCGTCGTCAGCGACGCTGAGCGGCGCCTCCCAGCCAGCGGGCGTTAGCCTGGAGTCCGCCCATGCGGCGGCGGAGGAGGCAGTGCAGTGTTCGACAGTCCCCTCTCGACCTCTGCCTACGGTGTGCTCGGCGTCGAACCGGATGTCGACGACGAGCAGCTGCGCAAGGCCTATCGTCAGCGCCTACGTGCGACGCATCCCGACACCGGAGGCGACTCGGCCTCGTTCGGCCGGGTGCAGCGCGCTTGGGAACTAATCGGCACGCCGGAGGCCCGTCAGGCATACGACCGCGGCCACGGGTTCGCGACGTTCAGCGCCGATGGCGATGCCGATGCAGGTGCCGGCGCGGACCCGTCCGGTTGGCGTCCGGCGCGCCCGAGCGCCGACACCCGACCCCGCGCGCGGGCACACGGTCACCCGGGCGGCTGGCGGCGCGAGCGCTACCTCACGCTGATGCGCGAGTGGGTCGGCCGCGGTATCCCTCTCGAGGATCCCTATGCCCCGGCCCTGGTGCGATCGGCCCCGCACGAGATCCGCCGCCTGCTGGCGGACGCGCTCGCCGAAGAGGCGACCGCACGTATCGTTGCCGACCTCGGAATGGGCTTCACGGTCTGGCACGATGTCGCGGCTTCCGGCCGTCGGGGCGATGACCCCGACGCGAAGCTCGACCACATCGTCCTCGGCCCGAGCGGGCTCTACGGGGTGTTGTCGGAGGACTTCGGTGGGCCCGTGACGCTCCGACGCGGTGAACTGCAGGGCGATGACGTCGAAGGATCACCGATCGGCGACCTGATCGCACGGATGCGTGTGGTCTCGCGCGCCGCCGGGGTGCGCTTCAGTGGCGCGATCGTCGTGCTGCCCGACGACGATCTGCCGCAGGCGATCCTCGACGCCGGCCGCGTGCGGGGGCTGCCGGTCGTGGTGTGCGGTCGGGCCGCGCTCGCGACGGTGCTGCGCCGTGGCATCCCGGGCGCGCGGGACATGGGCGGCAACGAGGTCTTCGACGTCCGCACCCGGCTGCAGCAGAGCGTGCGTTTCGTCTGATCGTCGCCGCTCGCCCGCGGCTCAGTCGGCGATGCCGAAGAGTTGGAGCGGATGCGTCAGACGCCACCACGGGCTCGGTCCCTCGACCTCTGCCGCGAGAAGCGCCTCGACCTGGGCCTCGCCGATCGGTCCGCTGATGGTCACGGTCCCCACGGACGCGCCGTCCGCCCAGTCGTCACCGAGGGAGAGGTCCGAGGCGGCAGAGGAGGGGGATCCGTTCCAAAGGATGACCGATCCGTCCGTGGCCGTCACGATGTCGACAGGATCGGCCCACAACGTCGATACCGTGCCGACGATCGAACCCGCGGGCAGCGCGATCGTCGGGGCGAGTTGCGCGTGGAGACCGTTCAGCAGATCGCGCGCGGCCGCGAAACGTGTCTCGCTGTCGGGTTGCCCGAGCACCGAGGCGTACGCCCGCACGGTCGTGTCGCCGATCGTGATGTCGCGCGCGGCCAAGAGGTTGTAGTCATCGAAGAGCAGACCCGTCTTGACGCCCACGATGCCCGGCTCGCCCAGGAGGGCGTTGGTGTTCTCGACCAGACCGGCGCCGGGAAGCTCCACCGAGGGCTTGGCGACGATCTCGGCGATGACGGGATTCGCGAGAGCCCGGCGGGCGAGGGCGACGAGCGCGGCCGGTGTGGCCGTGTTGCGGGGGCTGATGCCCGACGAGTCGACGACGGTGATGCCCGCCAGCCCGTGCTGGGTGAGCCACTGCATGGCCGCTCGGGCGTAGACCGCGTCTGAGGGGTAGAGGCCGTCCACGAGCTTGTCGGCATAGTTGCCGGCGGAGCCGATCAGCATGCCCTCGAGGAGCTGGTACTGCGTCAGCGTTCCACCGACGGGAACGTCGAGCGCGGACTCATCGGCGGCGAGCGTGTTCTGGTAGGCCGTGCGGTCGGCGCGCGTGAAGGTGTACTCGGGCCCCGTCTCGCCGACCGCGAGCGGGAGGGCGTCCAGAACGACGAGTGCCGTGATGACCTTCGTGATGCTCGCCATCGGAACGGCCTCGTCCGAACTCGCGGCGGTCGTGCCGAGTCCCTCCACGCCCAGAGAAGCCGACCCCGCGGCAGGCCAGGCGGGGCTTGCCGCTGGAGCCGCCGCTGTCTGCGCGGCGACCGCATCGACGCGGGGGGCGACCGCATAGAGCGGCCAGACGAGCATGGCGACCACGTATACGAGAACCAGACCCACGACGCTGCCGAGCGGCACGAGCACACCCGGGCGGAGCGGGGAACGACGCGGCCACCGTTCGATGAGTTCCGGATCCGGGGCGATCTCGGGCTGGGCCACGGTCGCCGTGCCGTCGTCGCGCACCCAGGCGAGCGCTCGCGTGGTCGTGGGAACCTCGGTCGCAGGTGGATCGGTGATGGCTGGCTCTGCGACGACGGTGGGTGCCGCGGTGGGTTCGACAGCGTGGTCGACAGCGGGTTCGACGGGGGGTTCCACGGTCACGTCCGTCGCGCCTGTTTCTTGCCGACGCAACGCCCGCCGAGTGAGCACGGGCTCGTGCGGCGGGTCGTTCGAAGTCATTCGCCTACGGTACCGCGACAGCTATACTCATCCCGTCAACCACGGGAGTCCGGTGTGCCGGGCTGAGAGGAAGCGACCACGCTTCGACCGTCGAACCTGATCTGGGTCATGCCAGCGCAGGAAGGAGCACTAATGAGTACGTCCACGTCCACATCTGCCCCCGCGTCCACCGGGCGCCGCGGATTCGCTGCCATCACCTGGCGCTGGAGGGTCGTCGACATCGTCGTCGCCAGCGTCATCGGCGTCGCATGTGCCGCGATCTTTCTCGTTTGGAACATCGGATACGAGGGCCCGAGTTCGATCCTGTCGCCGCTGCTTCCCGGTCTGCAGGGTCTGCTCGCCGGTCCCTGGCTCATCGCGGGCGTGCTGGGCGCCCTGATCATCCGCAAGCCCGGTGCTGCGCTGTACACCGAGCTGCTCGCGGCCGTGATCTCGGCGCTCGTCGGCAACCAGTGGGGTCCGCTGACGATCGTGTCGGGGCTCGTGCAAGGACTCGGCGCCGAGATCGTCTTCCTCCTCTTCGCGTACGCCGTCTGGCGCCTGCCCGTCGCGATCCTCGCGGGTGCCGGTGCGGGGCTCGCCTGCGGAATCAACGACCGCATCCTCTGGTACGCGGGTGCCGACACGACCTTCACCCTCGTCTACATCGCCGCCACGACCGTCTCGGGCGCAGTGATCGCGGGTGCTGGTGCGTGGTTCATTGCGCGGGGCCTGGCGGCGACGGGTGCGCTCAGCCGTTTTGCCTCCGGACGCGAGGTCACGCGGCGCGTCTGACGTGACGGATCCTTCGATCGCGCCGCGGGCGCTGATCCGACCCGTCTCAGTCGAGGCGCGGGGCTGGGGCTGGCGCTTCGCCTCGCGTCTTGACTGGGCCGTGGTGGATGCCTCGTTCCGCATCGAACCGGGCGAGCGCGTCCTGTTGCTCGGCGCATCCGGGGCGGGCAAGTCGACCCTGTTGCACGCGCTCGCCGGGGTGCTCGGGGGCGACGACGAGGGCGAGTCGCGCGGTGAGCTCACGATCGATGGTTCGCCCGCCGCTCGCGCCGGGGGTCGGGCTGGGCTCGTCCTGCAAGACCCCGACAGTCAGGCGATCCTGGCGCGGGTCGGGGACGACGTGGCGTTCGGTGCCGAGAACCTCGGCATCCCTCGTGACGAGATCTGGCGCCGGGTGCGTGAGTCGCTCGATGCGGTGGGGCTGGACGTGCCGCTCGATCGGTCGACCTCCGCCCTCTCGGGTGGGCAGAAGCAGCGCCTCGCGCTTGCGGGCGTGCTTGCGATGCGCCCGGGGCTCGTTTTGCTCGACGAGCCGACCGCCAACCTCGACCCCGAGGGTGTTCGCGAGGTGCGCGACGCGGTCGAGCGTGTGGCCGAGCGGACCGGTGCGACGCTCATCGTCGTCGAGCATCGGATCGATGTGTGGTTGCCGCTGGTGGACCGGGTGATCGTGCTCGGCGAGACGGGCGGGGGCGAGATGGGCGGGGGCGAGACAGGCGGTGCCGAACACGATGGTGCCGCCGTCGGTGTGCTCGCCGACGGCGCCCCCGCGGACGTTCTCGGTGCACTCGGGCCCCGCTTGGCCGTGGGTGGCGTCTGGGTTCCGGGCATCCCTCCGCGGCATCCCGCGCCACCCGTGCTCGCGCCCGGTCCGGTCGTTCTCGAGGCCCGCGACCTGACGGTCGGTCGGGTCAAGGG
>NZ_HG779663.1:0-14697 GCF_000582705.2 Microbacterium sp. C448 | reverse complement strand
GGACTGCACGGGATGTCCCGGGCCGAGGTCGCCCGCCGCTTCGACGGCATCATCGACTTCGCGGAACTGCACGACTCCGTCGACACTCCGTACAAGCACTTGTCGAGCGGCATGAAGGTGCGTCTGGCGTTCGCGGTCGTCTCTCAGCTCGAGGAGCCGATTCTGCTCGTCGACGAGGTGCTTGCGGTCGGCGACAAGGCGTTCAAAGAGAAGTGCTACAAGCGGATCGACGAGCTGCTCGCCGAGGGACGGACACTGTTCTTCGTATCGCACAACGAGCGGGACCTGCGCCGCTTCTGCACGCGCGGCCTGTATCTCGACAAGCACCGACTGGTACTGGACGGCCCGATCGATCAGGTCCTCGACCAGTACAACGCCGACCACAACGGCCCGTAGCTGATTACGCCCCGATTCGGCGCTCACGACGGGATGCCGTAGCATCCGTTCAGCTGGGGAGCGACGGGGTATCTCTGTGAGGTTTTCGTGCTCGGTGGCAAACTATCCACACTCGGCGTGACGGTCTTGGTGATCTGCGCGCTCAGTTTTCCGCAGCAAGCCCACGCCTTTCCTTCCTCTTCTACCGCGGACCCGATGCTCACGCGCGCGGGAGCCGTATTCGATGAGGATTCGGCGCGCGGGTACATTTTGGCGGCGACCAACGAAGCGCGGTCCGCGGCGGGGCTATCTCCGGTATCGGCTCACGTCGGCCTGGATGGCGTCGCGCAGTCGTGTTCCCAGACGCAGGCTGCCAACAACGTGATGGCGCACTGCACGGGCTATCAGACGCGCTACCCGACCGGGTGGACCGCCGCCTCCGAAAACGTCGCTGCCGGCCAGTCCGTGGAGTCCGTCGTCGACGCGTGGATGAATTCGGAGGGGCATCGAGCGAACATCCTCCGGGCAGATGCTACTCATCTCGGGATCGGCTACGCAGTCTCGACGAGCGGACGCCCGTACTATACGCAGAACTTCGCGAGCTACCCGAGCACAGCAAGTACGCCCGCCGGGGTACCGATCTTTCGCTTCTACAGTCCCGCGTATCGGGGTCATTTCTACACCGCGAGCGAGCTCGAGCGGGATATGATCCGAACTCGGTGGCCCGATGTGTGGAACTACGAGGGACCGGCGTACACCGCGTTCACGAGTCAGGTTCCCGGTACCGTTCCGTTGTACAGGTTCTGGAGCGCGCGGTATACCGGTCATTTCTATACGGCAGACAGCGGCGAGCGGGACCATGTGATTCGGAGTTGGCCGGACGTTTGGGCGTACGAGGGCGTGGCCTACTACGTCTATCCGACAGACTCGACGGTGGCACAGACTGTACCGGTTGCGCGCTTCTGGGGTCCGACGGTCTTGCATCACTTCTATACCGCGAGCCCCAGCGAAACCGAGTATGTCCGCCAGAGGTGGCCTTCGACCTGGGTCTATGAGTCGAACGTGTTCCGGGTTCCTGCAGCGGGCGCACCGCCGCGCTGAGTCGGCGCGGGTGCCGAGCCCTGGGGGTCGACTTTCATTTCGCGGGCAGCGCACCGCTGCGTGCGACGCGCTTGTTCACCATCACGCGAGCGGGGGCATCGCTTGCCAGGTCTTGTCTCGTGCGATCCGCCGCCCGTCGCGGAGCCCGCGCCAGAGGTTGCTCGTGCCGCGGACCGTACGCTCTACGAAGACCAGACGGATCAATTCTTTCGCGAACGTCAGGAATGTTCCCATCGCGAAGCGGAGGGGACGAAGCGCGCCCTGGGTTCGGAAGTAGTGCCGCATGTGCCCGCGGTTTCTCATGATGTAGTACCGGTACGCGTTGCTCGAGGCGTTCAGGTGACGCACCCCCATGTCCCACTGCCGGATCTCGCGCGTCCGCCGCAGGACGAACTCGTCGACGATCACCGCCGTTGTGTGGCGTGAGGCGAGCCATCCGTAAACCGAGTCGTCCCAGTAGATGAAGAAGCGCGGGTCGGGCAGACCGACCTTCTGCACGATGTCGCGGTGGATGAACATGCCCTCGAAGCATCCGGAGTTCATCTCGCGATAGCGGGCCTCGTCGAACCCCGCCGGTGCGAAGGGGATCGGAATGCCGAGCGGGATCGAGAGTCGGTATTGCCAGTAGAACTCGCTGCCGTCGTAGTCGTAGCGGCGACCCTGGATGCTCTTGAACCGCGGCGCCCAGGCGCCCATCCGGGCGAGGCCGTCGGGCAGGACCTCGACGTCGTCGTCCATGAGCCACATCCACGTCGACCCGAGCTCGTACGCGACGCGCATGCCCTCGCTGAACCCGCCGGATCCGCCGGTGTTCGTCTCGAGTCGGCGGTAGACGATGGTCGCGGGGATCTGTTCGCGGAAGGATTCGACGACCTCTTCGGTGTCATCCACGGATGCGTTGTCGACGATGACCACGTGGCCCGGGTGCGGGTCCATGCGCACGATTGAGGCAAGCAGCTTCGCCAGTAGCGCCGAGCGGTTGTAGGTCACGATCGCGATGGTCGCGGAGGCGGGGTCGAACAGGGCATGCTCCCGTCCCGCGTGCTGAGGACTCGTCGTCGTCATGATTGTCCCTCGAAGGTGCGCTTCCATGCGTCGTGCGAACTGAGTTCGTCGGCGCTGGCCCGGTACTGTGCGGCCAGATCCGCCCATCCCCGGCGCAGCCTGCGGTGAAGCAGGATGCTGTCCTTCAGGAGCCGGCGATACTGCGCGCGGTCGCGCGTATAAACGTTCTTGCCCGATCCATCCGCAGCACTCACGAGCGCGCTGTCGAACAGCGGGACGCGCCACCAGTGCGCGTCACCCTTGGCGAATTCGACCTCGGGCTGAGCGACGTTCTCGGGTCGCGGGCTGTGGAGCACGTGCGACGCGATCGTCTTCGCCGTGAACCAGCGCAGGCGCAGGCCCGTCGGACTGTCGAACTCGTGCTTTCGTTTCCTGCCGAAGACCTGGCGGCCTCGTCGTGCACGCATCGGCACGCCCGAATCCCGGTGTACGACCGTCTCGGGAAAGTCCGCGGCCAGCGCCCGCGCGGCGGGCATGGCAGTCGCAAGTCCGGCTCGCATATGAGCCGGTCCCAACAGGATGTCCCGCAGTGCCCGGTGGCGGAGCGTCACCGGGTAGTACTGCATCATCATGAGGTGCTTGAGGTCGACGCGTCGACTGTGGCGCAACAGAGTGCCGCCCTCCGGCTGCCCGGAATGCAGAAGCGCGGCAACGATCCGGTTCCGCGCGTGGAAGTACGCCTGCCAGTCGATCGAATCGTCCTTGCCGAGCCACGACACGTGCCACAGAGCGATTCCCGGCACCGAGACGGTCGGGAAGCCGGCCCGTCCCGCGCGTAGGCAGTACTCGGCGTCGTCCCACTTGATGAATGCGGGGAGGGAGAGCCCGACGGCCCTGATCGTCTCGACCGGGATCAGGCACATCCACCAGCCGTTGTAATCGGCATCGAGGCGCGCGTGCAATTGGGGGCTCTGTCGCAGGTTGGCGACGCTGAAGTCGTGGGGCATTCGCTCTTGATTGAGAGTCCGCCACATGAAAGGGGTCTCGTCGACGACTTCTGCCCACGCGTGGAGCTTCGGTCGATCGAGGAGATCGAACATGTGTGCACCGACGATGGTGGGAACGCTCGCGTACCGGCCGAAGACGACCGAGCGACGGATCGATTCCGGCTCAATCTGTACGTCGTCATCCAATAGTTGGACGAAGTCGCTTTCTCCCGCTTCGAGGGTCTCGGACATCGCCCGCGCGAAGCCCCCCGAACCGCCGAGGTTCGGCTGGAGGATGAGGCGGAGCTTGTCATCGAGCGCGGCGGCCACCGTTTCGTAGCCGCCCTCGTCCTGCACGCGTTGTGTGCCCTGATCGATGACCAGGATTCGATCTATGACATCGAGAGCCTCGGGCGCCCCGGACAGTGCTTGCAACGTGGCGATGCAGTAATCCGGCTTGTTGTACGTCGTGATCCCGAGTGTGGCGCCGCCCTGACGGACCGGCTCCTGTTCGGTCGTCCACTCCGCGCCCTCGAGAGTCGCGTGGGAATCGTCCGCAACGATGTCGAACCAGATCCAGCCGCCGTCACTGTATTGGTCGAGGCGCACGTCGAAGGATGACGTCGCCTCTCTGTCGACCTCGCGAGTATCGAGGCGCTGCCGGGCGCCTTCGCCGTTCGAACGGTAGACCAGCAGGGTCGCGCGACCCGTCGTGCGGACGGTCAAACGCACGTCTCGGACAGCGGTCCAGTGCTGCCAGTACGAGGCGGGGAAAGCGTTGAAGTAGGTGCCGAGAGAGACGCGGCGACCGGCGACGATGCGGGCGCGTCGGCGGTCGAGGATGTTGCCGAGGTGCGCGACGCTCGACACGCGTACGGGCTGCTCGTCAACGACCGACCACGTTTCCGGGTCGGCGTAGAGCGGCAGCAGATCCGGGTCGCGATCGAGGGGAAAGACGACGTTTTGCAGGACGTGGGTCACGAGCGATTCTCCGGGAGTGGGCGGGCGCGCAGGCGTCGAGCCGACAGTGAAGCCTACCCTGCGCCATCCCGGGGTTGCTGGGGGAGCGCCGGGGAGCCGCTCGTTGGCACGGGACGGATGCCCTCCCGCCACGACCTGCTCAGCCCGGCGCGCACGACGCACACCACGAGCAGGAGCCACCCGAATCCGCCGAGCGTGAAGCTCTCGAACATCGAATCAACGAGCAGCGTGATCAAGACCAGCGGTGTCCAGGCGTAGAGGACGGAGCGCCGCTTGCTCGCCACGAGCCATGAGCGGACGAGGGCGAGGGCGCACATCCCGGCGAACAGCAGCAGCCCGACCCATCCGGTCTGCAAGAGCACGTCGAAGTACGCGTTCAGAGCGGTCGCGTGCGCCTCGTCCGTGATGATGTTGATCGATGTGTAGGGGAATTCCTCCGTCGGCCAGGCGCCGACCCACCCCCAACCCTGGATCGGGCGGTATCGCACGTAGATGTTCAGGATCGTGTCCCAGAGCTCGGCTCTCGTGGCGAAGTCGGAGCCCGCATTCAGGATCGCGATGATCGGGCGACGGAAGAAGTACGCGAACACACCGCCCACAACGACGAGCGACAGGAGTGAGATCTGCAGGCTTCGTCGTTGCTCGGGCGGCGCGTGCCGCACGAGCGCCAGCGCGCCCGTCGCGACGGCGACCGCGAGCGCGAGGACGAAGACCGTTGGTGATGCGGAAAGCAGTGCGAGCAATCCGCCGAGGACGAGGGAGAAGATCGCGAGACCGCGGGGGATGGACCGGGTACGCCACTCGATGACGAACGTGATGAGCGCGATCACCGCGACGAAGCCGAGCATGTTGCGTGTGCCGAAGATGCCTTGGACCGGACCCCCGAGGACGATGTTCCCCTGGATCCCCAAAAATCTGATCGGCAGGTCGAGGAGGATGCCCGAGAGGATTTCGAGCGCCAGCGAGAGGGCGAGCAGAGCGCGCAGCGTGTCGCCGAGGGCTCGCACCGTCTGCAGGGTGTCGCGGACGTGTCCGATCACGATGGCGAGGAACGCGGGTCCCGCGAGCACGAGCCATCCGACCAGCGTTCGGGGTGGTTCTGTGCTCCACACGGCGGTCGCCGCGAGCCACACGAAGAAGAGCACGAGGGTGGTCGGCACGAGGCGCACGAGGGTGAGTTCGGATCGGCGACGCAGCAGGACTGCGAGACCGACGGCACACAGCCCCGCGATGACCGTGGAGTAGGTCACCACCCCCGCGGTCCTCTGGATCGCGAACGAGAGAGCCACCGTCCCGAAAACGGCGAGGGTGAACGCCCGCGCGAACGCGGCGGAATCGAGCGCGTCCCAGGTCCACTCGAGCAACGGATGCCGCGGCATCCGCGCGGGGTTCGTCACCGCGTCGTCCGCTCGACCTGCTCGCCGCGCTCCATCGCGAGTCGACGCTCGGCCGGGCCCTCGCCGACAAGCGGCGATTGCCCGATCTTGTGCGACAGCATGACGACGAACAGCCAGCCCCACTCGGAGAGCGGACGTGATTCTGCGAGGCCCTGCACGAGCAGCACGGTCATGACGAGCGTCGGCAGCAGCGTGAGCGCCTGGTAAGGCCGGTCTGCCGTCAGATCCCAGCGCGGACGGTCGATCGCGAAGAACCACGCCCGCCAGATGAGGGCCACGTAGGTCAGCGCGAGCAGAGCCAGGCCGATGGCACCGACCTGGAAGAGGGCATCGAGCCACATGTTGTGCGCGTGGAAAACGGTCAGATCGTTCACGACGATCCAACCGTCGATCTCGGGCACCCAGGGCAGCCACGGCGTGGAGAAGCCCCAACCCAGCACCGGATGCTCGACGACTCGGGCCCACACGGCCTCCCAGATGCCCGTGCGGCCCGTGAGGTCGCCGCCCCGACCGAGCAGCTCGAGGATCGCGTCTCGCCCGAACCAGGCCGCGAGAACGCCACCCAGTCCGACGGCGGCATACGCGACGTAGAACTTGGTGCGCTCGCCCGGTCTACGGGTCGTCCGCATGAGGAGCGCCGTCACCAGAACCAGCGCGACGGCGACGACCGCGAGCCACACGCTTGCCGAGCTCGAGCGCCACAGGAGAAACGCCGAAAGCGCGATCCATCCGTACAGGAGAGCCTTGCGTGGCGCGCCCGAGGCGATGCGAATCGCGAAGACGATGATCGCCAGTAGGGCCGCGGTCGCGAGCAGGTGCGCGTTGCCGACGATGCCCTGGATGCGCCCGCCGTCGAACAAGTTGTTGCGCGACCAGTCCAGTTCGGTGACCATGTCGCCGTCCCAGAGCAGGAAGTTCGGCAGGATCGGATGCTGCACGATGAGCGAGACCCACAGCTCGAACAGGATCGACAGGGCCATGACCCACTTGAGCGCGGAGGCGATCGCGCGCACCAGCTCGCGCCAGGTCAGCACGCTCGCGATGAAGAGGCCCTGGACGGTGGTCGCCGCGAGCAGCACCCACGTGAGAACGGTCGCGTCGCGCCACGTCGACCAGATAACGGATGCCGCTGCCCATGCGACGTACGCAAGCGGCAGCCACGGCAGCTGCCGCCACGCGATCACGGGTCGCAGCGCGGCCCAGAGGACACCGCTCACGAGAGTCGTGGCGCATACGAGGATCACGAGTCCGACGGCGCCGAGCAGGTTGAACCAGAATGTCGTCGCGAGTGCGACGAACAGGACGAAGATCGTGTAGCCGCGCAACAGCAGGTGCCCCGTGGATTCGCGGATGGGCGCCGAGGGAGGGGCGCCAACGGGGTGTCGCGTGTGGACGGCCATGGTGCAATCAGGGTACCCGCATCGGGTGGCCCTTCCCGGGTGCCGCGTGGGAGGTGCGGGCGGTCTGTGGAGTACGCGCGGCGGGAGGAGTTCGGCGCGGCGGGAGGACTCCTGGGCTCGGGGCATCCTCTTCTCGCGCTGAAGTCCTCTCGTGGGGCCGAGCGGTGACGGAGGCACACGCGATTTAGGCTGTTCGCATGCTCGTACCGCTCTCGAATGTCCCACGCAACTATGACTGGGGCTCTCGCGACGCGATAGCGCGCCTTCAGGGGCGTCCGGCGTCCACGAGGCCGGAGGCCGAGGTGTGGTTCGGCGATCACCCGGGCGCTCCCGCGATCGTCGAAGACGGCACCGGGAGGACGCTCGACGTATGGATCGCGGACGAGGGCGAGGAGCGGGGCATCACCGGTCCGCTTCCATTTCTCCTCAAGCTGCTGGCGGCGGCCGCGCCCCTGTCGATTCAGGCGCACCCCACGCTGGACCAGGCGCGCGTCGGCTACGACCGAGAGCAGGCGTCGGGTGTGCCGCAGGATGCCCCGCACCGCAATTATCGGGACGCCAACCACAAGCCCGAGGTCATCGTCGCGATCGACGGGGACTTCGAAGCGCTCGCCGGGTTTCGGCCCGCGGACGAGCTCGTCGAGCTCCTGGATACCTTGGGCGTCGATGATCCGGATCTCGCGCGGTTGCGCGCTGGTCTCCTCAGCGGCGACCCGAGCTCCGCGATCGCGTCGTTCGTCGGCGCGTTGTTGGCGGGCAAGGTCGGGGGAGCGGCCGCGCTGATCGCCGCGGCGCAGTCGCGGGGAGACTCGCGGTTCGCAGACGATCTGGCGGCGCTCGAACGGATAGAAGGGGCTTATCCCGGTGATCCGGGTGTTGTCGTCGCGCTGCTGATGAACCGCATCGTGCTGGTCGAAGGCGAAGCTCTCTTCGTTCCGGCAGGGGTGCCGCACGCCTACCTTCGCGGCCTCGGCGTCGAGATCATGGCCGCAAGCGACAACGTGCTGCGTGGCGGGCTGACGCCCAAACACGTCGATGTTCCGGAGCTGTTGAGCGTGCTCGACACCCGTCCCGGCCGTGTCGAACTACTCGCGCCGGAAGCGGCGACGCCCGGCGTCGAGATTTTCGCGCCGCCCGTGCCGGACTTCTCGCTCACACGCGTGACGAGAGAAGCCGCCACAGATCCAGAAACAGTCCTTCAGCTCGTCGGTCCGGCGATCGCCGTCGCAACACGCGGGCGACCCCGTCTTCACGGCGTCGGAGGTTCGCTCGCGCTGACACCGGGCGTCGCATGTCTCATTACCCCCGACGAAGGTTCGGTGCGGGTCGGAGGGACGGGCGACGTCTTTTTCGCGCAGCCCGGCCGCTGAGCAGTTCTTTGGGACAACCTGAGGGGGGACTCGGCGCGTCGTGAAGCTTCATCTCCGGATTGAGGGTTTACGATGCCGCGCTTGACCTGGAGCGAATGACAACGGTGTAATTAGTCCTACGCAATTGCGTGTGTGGGGGGACTAAGAGGTGGGAGACGAAATGGCGGGCACGGAATATCGTTCCGGCGTTCCCGACAACTGGTTCGTCGACCCGGTTAATTTGGGGGTTCCGGGAGTTCGACGGCCTGTCGAGGACGAAGATCCCTTGTCGTGGCAGACCGATGCGCTGTGCTCGCAGACGGATCCGGAGGCCTTCTTCCCGGAGAAGGGCGGGTCCACGCGTGACGCCAAGCGTGTCTGCACGACATGCGAGGTGCGGGGGCAGTGCCTCGACTACGCACTCGCGAACGACGAGCGCTTCGGTATCTGGGGAGGCCTCTCGGAGCGCGAGCGCCGCAAGCTGAAGCGCCGGGCGGTCTGACGCGCGCGGCGCGTTCACCCGCTGGGTGCGGCAGAGCGCGCCTAGGCTGACGGAGTCATGCCAGCCCGTGTTCATGCTCTTCTGGTCGTGCGCGTCGACGGCGCGGACGACCAGGTTTTTCGTCACCTCGAACGGACCCTCGAGGCCTTGAGCGCGGGCGCTCGTCGCCCGGATGCCCTGACCTTGGTCGTCTGCGGTCGTGTACCCGCTCGCCTGACCGAACTGGCGACTTCGGCCGGGGCGGAAGCGGTCATCGAGGCCCCGCGCAACACGGGATACGCGGGCGCCGTCCGGATGGCGAGCGTGCGGCTCGCGGACGCGGATGCCGTCTGGCTGCTTGCCCAAGATACGGCTCCCGACTCCGACGCCCTGCGCCTGTTGGCGGGATCGCTCGAAGTCCAGCCGTCGGTGGCCGCAGCAGCGCCAAAGCTCGTGGCCTGGGACGCTCCGGATGCGATCGTCTCGCTCGGTGTTTCGATGACCCGCTACGGGCGCAGCGTGGGCCTCGTCGATGGTCGGCTCGATCAGGGCCAGCACGATGGGGCCGAGGACGCGCTCGGTGCCGACGTGCGCGGTCTGCTGGTGCGCCGCGCTGTCTGGGACTTGCTCGGTGGCATCGACTCCGGTCTCGAGGGGGCTGACGAAGGTCTCGATCTCGGCATCCGGAGTCGCTTCATCGGCGGTCGGGTCGCTCTGGTTCCAGCGGCGCGCGTTGCGGTCGCGGGTGACGGCGTTGCGGGCTTGCCCGCTCCGCGCGACGGCCGCCGCACCCGTCAGCGAGAGTTCATGGCGCGGACGGCCCAGCTGCATCGCCGACTCGTCTACGCGTTGCCCGGACTCGTTCCGCTGATCTGGCTGAGCATCCTGCCGCTCGCGGCGGCGCGGACTATCCTGCACCTGATTCGCAAGTCGCCCGGCTCCGTTCTCGGCGAGTGGCGGGCGAGCGCGCTGGCCTGGGCGCGGGTGGGTGCCGTGGCGCGGGCGCGGGGACGGATTCGAGCGGCGGCACGGGCCACCGGCATCCGCGTGCCCTGGTCGCAACTGGCTCCGCTGCGCGTGACGCGATCAGAATTGTCGCGGCGGTTCGATGATCCGGATGACATGGCCACCGAAGCCGATGTCCGCACCGAACTCAGATTCTTCACGGGTGGTGGCGCCTGGACGGTGCTCGCAGCCCTGGTGGTCGGTGCGATCGCCTTCTTCCCGCTGCTCGCCTGGAGCAGCGTCGAGGGCGGGGGCCTGCTTCCGCTCTCGTCGACCCTTCAGGGTCTCTGGAGCGATGCCGTGTACGGCCGGCGGGAACTGGGCCTGAACGTTGTCGGACCGGCAGACCCCTTCGCGGCAGTGGTAGCGATTTTGGGCAGCATCACCCCGTGGAACCCGTCTACGGCCCTTGTTGTTCTCTGGATCCTGGCCCTCCCGCTGGCGGCGCTCGGCGGATGGTTCGCCGCGACGCGATTGACCGGGCGCTCCGGGCTACGCATCGCCGCCGCTATCCTCTGGGCCCTGGCGCCGACGTTCTTGACGTCCCTGATGCAGGGGCGTCCCGCCGCGGTACTGGTGCATCTGCTCCTTCCCTGGCTTTTTTATGCGGGTGCGATGGCGCGTCGATCATGGGGCTCCGCGGGCGTTGCGTCGTTGCTGCTGGCCGCCGTCGTTGCCTGTGCGCCCTCGCTCGCCCCCGCGCTGGCCGTTCTCTGGCTCGCCGCGCTGGTGACAGCGGGACGGGGCGCGGCGCGCGTCGTCTGGCTGCCGGTACCGGCGCTCGCACTGTTCGCTCCGCTGATCTGGTTCCGGGGTATTCGCGGCGGTGACCCATGGGGGCTCTTGGCCGACCCGGGGTTGGTGTGGGCGGCGCCTCAGGCCGCGGCGGATGTCGCAGGTCGTGCCTTGCTCGCCAGCGGATTCCCGACACCGGACCTCGCCGGCTGGACGACGTGGCTGAGCACGGCCGGCGCCGGCGATGTTGCTGCCGCGTGGTGGCTCGCGCTTCCGCTGGTGCCGCTGGCCGTGCTCGCGCTGGTGTCGCTCAGCACTCCGCGTTGGCCGGTCGGAGCAACGCTCGTCGCTGTCGCTGTGCTGGGACTCGCATCCGCCTTCTTCGCCGCGGGTTTCGTGGTGCAGTTCGCAGCGGGTACGCCCGTGGCGCTCTGGCCCGGAAGTGCCTTGAGCCTCGCCTGGCTCGGAGTCGCGGGTGCGGCGGTCGTCACGGCGGACACCCCGCTTGCGCGACCGATCGGAGCCCTCCGGCCCTGGGCGGTTGTGGTCGCCGTCGCCGGTGTTGTCGTGCTGTCGCTGCCCGCACTGTCTGCGACGATCCAGGATCGCGCCGCGCTGCAGAACGGTCGATCGTCCACTCTGCCCGCGTTCGTGGCAGCGGTCGGCCGGGACGACCCGGATCTCGGCACCCTGGTCCTCACACCCCTCGCCGATGGAGCCGTTTCGGCACGCGTCGTCTGGGGTGCGAGCGAGACCCTCGGCGGTCAGACGACCCAGCTCAGCACCGCGACAGAGCCCACGGCGTCGGCGGAAGCCCTCGCCGCGTTGTCCGCCGAACTGGTGTCGCCGAGTGTCGTCGATGCGGCCGGCGAACTCGCCGCCGAGGGCATCGGCTTCGTTCTGCTGGGGGATGGTGCGGGGACCGAGGCATCCGATGCCCTCTCGCTTCAGGCCATCGCTTCCCTGGATGCTCGCGCCGGACTGGAAGCCGTCGGCGACACCGTGCGGGGGAAGCTCTGGCGGGTCACGGACGACATCGACATCGCGCCGCGAGCGCCGCTCAGTCGGGCAGACATCGCCATCCAGCGGACCATCGCCGGCGGCCAGGCGATCATCGTCCTCATCGCCCTGCTGCTCGCCTTCCCGACCGCGGCGTCGCGCCGCGCTGCCCGGTCCCGTTCGCGTCTGGTGGGAATGCCGGTCGTGCGCCCGGGGCGTCAGCCGCGCGCGCGCCCGAAGACCACGCGGGATGCGGTGCAACCCGCGCCCGTGCAGACCTCACACGCGCAGGCAGCGCCGGAGCAGGCCGTGCCAGGGCAGGCCGTGCCCGACCCCGCCGCGCCTGAGCAGGCCGAGCCCGCCACGACCCAACGCGCCGAAGCCGAACATCTCGAGTCAGAGGACGGGCGACCGAACGATCGGCCCGTTCAGGATGAATCGCCGACCGACGATGCGGCGCGTCCCTCGAACGAGGAGGACCGAGCATGAGGGCGACGGGCTGGCTGCGCGCTTTGACGACGGGGACGCGGGTGCTCATCGGGGCGTTGGTCGCGGTCGTGATCGTCGCCATCGTGATTGCGGCGGTCGGAGCGAATCTGCCGGGCCTCGCGCGGGAAGCTCTTCGCATTGTCGACACACCCACGCCGTCGCAGACCGTGGCCGTGTGCCCGGGTCCGCTGCTCGCGACGGGTCGGACGGTCGGAGCCGCGGGCGATGTCACCATCGCCGGCGATGCGGCCGTGGTGTCCGGATCGCCGGACGGGACCCCGCAGGAGGACGTGTTGGCCGCCCCCGTGGGCGAGGGTCCGCGCGTCTTGCGACTCGATCCCACCGGTGACGTGCCGGCGACCGTGGCGGCGGCCCAATCCGCGTCCGTCGCGGACGAGGACCTGCTCGGGTTCGCGGCCGCCGCGTGCACCGCCCCCCAGTTCGAGTCTTGGCTGGTCGGCGGCGCGACGACGACGGGATCCGCGGACCTCGTTGTCCTCGCCAATCCCGGAGACGTGCCTGCGACGGTGCAGCTCACCGTCTACGCGTCGGGTGGGGCGCTCACCCCTCCGGGTGGACGAGACATCGTGATCGCGGCGGGATCTCAGGCCGTGGTGCCCCTCGCGGGTCTGGCACTCGGAGAACTCGCGCCCGTTGTGCGCGTGCAGGCGCAGGGGGCGGCGGTCGTCGCGAGCCTTCAGTCGAGCCGGACGCAGACACTCCAGCCCGTCGGGCTGGATGTCACCGGGCCGACCTCCGCACCCGCCGAACGCCAGGTCATCGTCGGTCTGGTCACGCCGGCACCCGGCGAGGGAGCCGCGAGCAACGTCGCCACCGCTTCGGTACGTGTGCTCGCACCGACCCAGGACGTCACCGCGACGATCCGTGTGTACGCCGTGGGCGCCGCGCAGCCCGCCAGCACACCGGTCGATGTTCCCCTGACCGCGGGGGTGCCGCTCGAGCTCGATCTTCCCGGTCTCACCGCCGGCACCTACACGGTCGAGGTCGAGGCTTCTTCTCCCGTCGTCGCGGCGGGGTGGAGTGCGACCGCCGCGGATGGCGTGCGGGACAATGCCTGGATCGCCGCGTCCCCGGCACTGGACGAACCCTCGCACGTCGCGGTTGCGCAGGCACCCGGCGACACATCGCCGGCGCTCCGTGTTGCGGCCGACGCCGAGTCGGTACAGGTCACGCTCACCCCCCTGAGCGGCGGCGCACCTGTCGAGCTAACGATTCCGGCGGGTGTTTCGCAGACGGTGAATGTCACTCCCGGCGTGTGGCGTATCGAAGCATCCGGAACCGTCTTCGCGTCCGTCGGCTACGCCGGAGCAACTGCTCTGGCCGGTTACCCCGTGGCCGCGTCCGCGCAAGCGTCGGCAGCGGTCGTCGTCGTTCCGTGAGAGTGGGTCCTGTGAGGCTCGGTCCCGTGAGAGTGGGCGCCGGACGATGCGACGCATGAGCCGGCGCGTCAGAAGTAGCGGAAGCGTTCGGGACCCAGGTCCCACGGATCGCGATCGAGGTACTCGGCGGCGGCTCGGAAGACGTTGCCCTCGATCATCATGCGCCGGTGGAGTTCGTCGTCCCGATGGGTTCGGACCAGACGTTCGATGGGGATGCGGAAGAGCACGATCCGCCGCGCTTCGCGATCGATGCTCCAGCGCGGGATCCCGTCTTCGTGCGGCTCGGCGGGCATATGACCGATGTGGAATTCGACGTCGCGCAGTTCGGGCCACGCGGAGCGGAGAAAATCGGATGCCGCCCCGACCGCGATGTCGAAGCGCTCGAACCGGGTGTCGAGTGGTCCGATCGGGGGGCGGACGACGGGGCTCCGGCCCTGCCGGCCGTGCCGTCCATGGCGATCCGGGCGGGGCCCGGGATCGCCGCCGCGCGCGGACTTTCCTCGCCGAGCGATCATGCCTCGATCTTAGGCCGATGCCCGGGTGTGAATCCTCGTCGGCTGGGGAACAGGCATCCGCACCGCGCATCGGGGCGCAGGTCTGAACCGGCACCGCGCGCCGCGGCCGGGGCCGCCGATCGCACGACTACGCTGACCTCGATGCATGGAAGACTCTGCTCGAAAGTAGGCTGCGCCCGCGAGGCCATCTCGACGCTGACCTACGACTACGGCGACCAGATGGCTGCTCTGGGACCCCTCGGCGCTGCCGACGACCCGCACGCGCATGACCTGTGCGCGATCCACACCGAGCGGATGTCGGTGCCCAAGGGCTGGGTCGTCGTCCGTCACGAGACACTCCGCGCCTGAGCTCGGGCATCGTTCGCGTCAGGAGTCGTCGAACACCCCGTGCTCGTTGTAAATGTGAAAACTCTCATCATTTCGCCTTCCTTTGGTGTGATTCCGGGCCATTTTCGGGGTTCGGATGTCGGTGGTCATCC
>NZ_HG779662.1:0-22927 GCF_000582705.2 Microbacterium sp. C448 | reverse complement strand
GCCACCCGATTCTGACCCGCGCACCTAGAGGCTCAGCTCGCGGCACTACAGGATTCCACGGCACGCACCGTGGCGGATTACCAGGCCGGCGTGGAAGCTCGACGGCGCGCCGAGGAGGAAGCGAGACGACGCGCTGAGGAAGCGGCACGGCGTGCAGCCGAGGCAGCGGCTGCGGCTGGCGGGGGCGGCAGCGGCGGCGGCATGGCAGGACAGATCGGGCGGTCAAGTCCCGTGGCGTGGTGTCATTCCGGTTGCTTCCTGAGGGTGGTGGTCAGGCGGTGAGGGAGAGCTCGGGGCGGGCGGGTTCGGTGTGCTCGTTGAGGGTGCGGATGAGGTTGCGCATGGAGATGTCGGAGAAGTAGCGGCGTTCCCCGTAGCCCCATTCCTCGTGCTGTTCCTGCAGGACGGCGCCGATCAGGCGGGTCACGGAGTCGCGGTCGGGGAAGATCTGCACGACGTCGGCGCGGCGCTTGATCTCTCGGTTGAGGCGTTCAATCGGGTTGTTCGACCAGACCTTCTGCCAATGCTCGCGCGGCAGTGGCGCGAACGCGGTGAGGTCGGGCTCGGCAGCCTCGAGCATGGCTGCGATCTCGGGGAACGAGGCGCGGAGGCTGTCGGTGACGGCTTTGTATTGGGCGAGCACGGCTTCGGTGGTGGTCTGCGCGAAGATCGTCGAGATCAGCGCGTTGACGGGCTTGGAACGGGCCGATCCGATCTTCTGGGTGACGTTGCGGGCGAAATGAACCCGGCAACGCTGCCACCCCGATCCGGGCAGGATCGCCTTGACCGCGGCTTTCAGGCCGGCGTGCGCATCCGAGGTGACCAGGGTCACGCCGAGCGGGTCGGCGTCGGTGGCGACCTTCAACCCGCGGTCGCGCAGGCCGCGGAGGAACTCCGTCCAGAAATCGGTGGTCTCCGCGTCACCCAGCGCCATCCCGAGGATCTCCCGGCGTCCCTCACCGGAGACGCCGGTCGCGACGACGAGGGCCTGGGAGACGACACGGCCGCGGTGGCGGACATCGAGGTAGGTGGCGTCCAGGAACAGGTACGGGAACCAAGTGTGATCGATCCGGCGAGAGAGGAACTCCTGCACGGCTTCGTCGATCTCACTGCAGATCCGCGACACCGTCGACCGGGAGATGCCGGTGTCGTTGCCCAGCGCCCGGATCAGCTGATCGACCTTGCGGGTGGACACCCCGTCGATCCAGGCCTGACAGATCACCGCGTAGAGCGCCTTGTCGACCCGACGACGCGGGTGCAGCAGCGACGGGAAGAACGACCCCTCCCGCAGCTTCGGAATCTGCAGGTCGACCTCCCCGGCCGGAGTGGCGAGGGTCTTCGGGCGGGTGCCGTTACGCCGGGTCGTGCGTTCCGGGGTGCGCTCATGCGGGCCCGCGCCGATCTTCACGGTCGCTTCCGCGTTGATCAGATCTTGCAACCCGGCCTGCAGCATCCGGCGGAACACATCGGAATGGGCGAGGTCGGGATCGTTGAGGACTTCGCCGATCAGGGTCGTCAGGGCAGACTGGTGGTGGGTCATCGTGGGATCTCTGCTTTGCTTCTTGCCGGAAACAACTGGTCACCCCACGGTGGCCCCTCCGTCGTCTACAACGACGAGAACCCCGCGGGAAGTGACACCACGCTATGGGACTCACCCGATCGGGCAGTCGGGTTGGGCGCGACCGTCCGGCGGGCGACCGACATCACGTTACGGAGCGCGCGCGACAATCTGCGAGAACGGTTATTGCACCGGCTATCACTACGGCACTGACATGGCGACGGGCTGCGGGGCTGGCGTTTTTGCGGCGAGTGCGGGTCGTGTTGCATACGCCGGGACATATGGAGCGTTCGGCCAGCACGTCCGCATCGATCATGGCGGTGGCATATTGACGGCATACTCGCACCTTCAGCAGGGCGGGATATTGGTGAGCTACGGGCAACAGGTCGCAGCGGGCCAGTTGGTTGCGCGGGAAGGGAACTCCGGATTGTCGCGGGGTTGCCATTTGCACTTCGAAGTGTGGCGAAACGGGCAACGAATCAACCCGGAACCATTCATGAGCGAGCGCGGCATCTCTATCTGATCTGGCAGCTAGAGGCGGCGGTACCAGCCGACTCACCAGGAATGGAATGTAAGATACCCCGTGGCGGTATAACCGCCGATAATCGGATTCGGCGAAAGGTTTCGCACATGAGCGTGATGCATCTACGCGTCGCCCTCACTCGCCGCGTCGGCTATATCCGCCCCCTTCTTCTCGCGACTCTGGGCGCCGCACTCATCATCGTTGGGCTACTGTCCATGCATGGGATGGGCGGTACCGCCGAACATTCGGTGCCCGCCTCTACTCAGGCACACGCTGTTGGTTCGGAGTCGTTGACGCACGACAAGCCCGCGTCAACGGATCTCGAAGAAACCGCAGGAGACTGCTCATCAATGTGCCCGACAGGGGACATGATGTCCATGCTCGCGTGCGTAGTGGCCCTCATGGTAGGCGCCCTCCTCGTCGGCGTCCGCCCGAAGGCCATGCGCGTCCTCCCGCGGCACCTCATTTCTCCTCGAATAAGCCGCCGTGTCGAAGATAGTGCGCCACCCGAGCCTCCTGACCTGAACGTCCTCTCCATCAGTCGAACGTGAACGGGTAGCTGCCACCACGCAGCCCGCTCTGACCACGGCTTCACCCAACACAAACGACGAACTTTTGAGGACAAGAAATGCGCACTCGATCCACCCTGCTCGCAGCAGGAACAGTTGCCACTGCACTTTTTCTTGCCGGCTGTACCGGCACGAGCATGGACGGCATGGACGGCATGAATGGCAACGAGCCATCGACAGGCATGTCGGCGGAGGCGACGGACGTCGATTTCAACGACGCCGACGTTTCCTTTGCGATGGAAATGATCATGCACCACCAGCAGGCGATAGAAATGTCCGACGTTCTCCTCGCGAAAGACGACGTCGCGCCCGAGGTCATCTCTCTCGCCGAACGCATCAAAGCCTCGCAGCAACCCGAAATCGACACCATGAACGGTTGGCTCGCGTCTTGGGGCCGGGAGACAATGGGTTCCATGGGCTCCATGGACAGCATGGGCGGGATGATGTCGGAAGAGGATATGACCGCTCTCGAAGACGCCTCGGGACCGGCGGCATCTTCGCTGTTCCTCGAGCAGATGATCGTGCACCACGAGGGAGCCATCGAGATGGCGCAAGCGCAGTTGACGGATGGGCAGAACCCGGACGCCGTGGAACTTGCGCAGAAGATCATCAACGATCAGACAGCGGAGATCGCAGAGATGGAGCAGCTGCTCACGCAGCTCTAAGCGCTTCGTGCCCGTAGCCACCTGCCATTACGAGGGGTCGCCGTGAAACTGGCGACCCCTCGCTTACCCCTCTTCGCCAGAAAGCGCTCATGACCCGCACGTCCAAACATCGCTCTCAGCGAGGCGGGAGTCAACAACTCCGCCTCGCTGTCACAGTCGTCATCGCCACGCTGACGCTCGTCGGCTGCAGCAACTCACCCGACGCAACAACACCGGAAGGCATCGCCGAGCTCCAACACGTCCATGGCATAGTCGACAATCCCGACGGAGACGGCATCTTGATCGCGACCCACGCCGGCATTTATGGTCTCGACTCCGTAGACGGAAATGGAGAACTGACCAAGCTTGTCGGCGGATGGGAATTCGATGCAATGGGCATCACCTCGACAGCCGATACTCTCTACGCCTCCGGGCATCCTGGGCCCGCGACACCGGAGGGTTTCGGCAGTCCGAACGTGGGCTTGGTTCAATCGGACGACGGCGCCCTCACCTGGCGGAGCGTGTCGCTTGCCGGGGTAGCGGATTTTCACGACCTGAGTGCCGCGTCTGAGGAATCCGAAACCATATACGGGCTGCAGGGCGAGGCGCTGCGCCGCAGCGACGACGGCGGCCAGACGTGGGTCGACCTTCCCCCCGTGCAGGCCCGCGACATTGTCGTGTCCCCCGGCAGCGGAGGCACGCTAAACGCGACAACGGAAGCGGGGCTGGCGGTGAGTTCTGACGGCGGCGAGAGCTTCGTCACCGACCCCCAGGCGCCCGTGATGTATGTCATCGCCGCCCGGAACGACGGAGGCCTCGTCGGAGTCGACCTCGCTGGCACGGTTCGCTACCAGGACGGACCTTCCGCGGAATGGGTTTCCGGGGGCGCTCTCTCGGGTACGGCGCAGGCGTTCAGCTATCTGGACGAGTTCGGAATGCTTCTCGCGGCCGATGATCGAGGAGTGCTCGCGTCGGAGGATTTCGGTGTGTCATGGGTGACCCTGATCGCGTCGTGAATGCGCGCCTAAGCCGGAGCACCTTTAGCGCACCATTGAACGTTGATAGGGTGAGGAGGACATGATCGCCCCGGTGTCGTCCCGACCCTCGTCAATCTTGTCCGAACGCCTGTTGATAACGAAGATCATTACGAGCGTGGCGCTCGCGTTCTTTCTCATCCTCGGCGCGTGGGTGTCGACTCACTCCGAGCAGGAGGCCGCTGCGCCGGTTCCTGTCGGCGTCGCGCTGATCGATTCACACGTCGAAGCGCCCGCTCCGGCCGTTCAGACGATCGTTAGCACATACTCGGGCACCGATTCCCTATGGGGAATAGCGGTGTGCGCATTTGGAGTGCTGTGCGGGCTTCTTCTCGTGCTGATGGCGACCAATTGGTTCCATTCGCGGGGGCGCCCAACCCACGCCAACGTCGCGCTCGCGATGACCCGCGTACTCCTCCTCGCGCCGCCCCTGCCTCGCAAGGTAGCACTTTCACTTACGCAATTGAGCATTTCTCGAACCTGATACTCGCTGCGCCGTCTTGGTGATGGCGTCTCGCTCCGGCCGTCCGCCGGAGGCATCCGTTTCTATGCCGTTCGCGTGTTGAGTGTGTGGAGTTGCTTCGTGAAAACCCCCGTAAAGGCGACATTGATCGCCATTGCTGTCGCTGTCGTTCTGGTACTTGCCGGAATTATCTATGCCCTCGTGAACCAGAGCGAGCCCTCGGCCCTCACAGGCGACGCCGGGGTTGTCTCGGTGGTGCGCCCCGACTCGCATGTCGTCGACGACGGAGGTGATGGCGCGGTCATTGTCGTGGAGTTCCTGGACTTCGAGTGCGAGGCGTGTGGCGCGTTCTACCCGATCGTGGAAGAAATACGGGAAAAGTTCGACGGCGAGATCACCTACGTCATCCGCTACTTCCCGCTGCCCGGGCACACCAACTCCACGAACGCCGCGCTCGCGGCCGAAGCGGCTGCGCAGCAGGACCAGTTCGAGGCGATGTATCAGCGACTGTTCGAGACTCAAGCCGAATGGGGCGAGTCGCAGGAATCCCGCGCGGATATGTTCAGAGGCTTTGCCGAGGGACTGGGGCTCGACCTCGCCGTCTACGACGCGGCAGTCGCAGACCCAGCCACGCTGGCTCGGGTGCAGTCGGACTTCGACGACGGACGCGCGCTCGGCGTCAGCAGCACCCCCACATTCTTCGTAGACGGGGCACTTCTGGAGCTGCAGCAGTGGAATGACCTCGAAGACACGATCGATCAAGCAGTCAACGGAGCGTCCGACTGAAATCGGCGTGAGCCGAGCCGCAGGCAATCGTAGACGCTCGCCACCGACCTCACGTCTCGACGCGGGCGAGGAATGAAGCGATCGCGATGGCCCGTCAGATCATCGACCGCCCCTGAAAGGAGCGAACCGTGGGCGCAGGACACAGCCACGACATGAGCGAAGCGACCCCCCGCAATAAATTGCTCATCGCATTCTCGATCACCCTGGCGGTGTTCGTGGTCGAAGTGATCGGATCGATCATCACCGGCAGCCTCGCGCTGCTGGTCGATGCGGGGCACATGCTCACCGACGTGATCGGCCTCGCGATGGCGGTTACCGCCGCTAACCTCATGAACCGTCCCCCGTCCGACCGGCACACCTGGGGGCTCCGGCGCGCCGAGGTTCTCAGTGCACTCGCCCAGGCCGCCCTTCTCTTGGGCGTGGGGATCTTCGCTCTCGTCGAAGGAATCCGACGTCTATTCGAGCCGCCCGAGATCGCATCCGGCAGCCTGTTGTTCTTCGGGATCGTCGGCCTGGTCGCGAACATCGCGTCCCTGCTGGTACTGATGAGCGGTCGCACACGCAACCTGAACATGCGCGCCGCGTTCCTCGAGGTCCTCAATGACGCACTCGGCTCGGGCGGTGTCATCGCCAGCGCCATCTTGATCGCCACCCTCGGCTGGTACCAGGCAGACGCCATCGCCGGCATCCTGATCGCCCTCCTGATCATCCCACGCACCTTCATCCTGCTTCGCGCCTCCGGCAGCGTCCTGCTCGAATCCACCCCGCCCGCCCTTGACCTGGCGGAGGTACGCCGACACATCCTCGAACTCCCGCAGGTGGTCGCCGTGCACGACCTGCACGCCTCCCAAGTCTCCACCGACCTCCCGACGCTAACCGCACACGTCGTGGTCGACGACACCCTCACCCCGGAGCAGTCCGCCCGGCTCCTGCGAGCACTCCAGGAATGTGTCGCCGAGCACTTCCCAGTCAGCATCGAGCACGCCACCTTCCAGATCGAACCGCAATCACACCCCGGAGAGCACACCACCCATGCGTAAATCCCGCCGCTACCTCTTTTCCGTCATCGCTGCAGTCCTTCTCGGGTCTGGAATCACGCTCGCGGCGGCAGGCCCGGCGCAGGCGCACGACGACCTCCTGGGCTCCTTCCCGGATGCAGATTCCACGGTCGCTGTCTCGCCGGATGAGATCACCCTGTCATTCAGCGGCGAACTCATCTCTGACATGCAATCAGCGGTCATCGAGGTGACCGCGCCCGGCGGCGAGAACATCGCTACTGACGCCCCGACTGTCAGTGGCACCACGATCACGCAACACCTAGAACCCAACCCCCCGGATGGCGCCTTCACCGTTCTGTGGCGGGTTGTTTCCGGCGACGGCCACCCGATCAGCGGCGAGTACACCTACACGGTCGAACCGATTCAGAGCGACGCGAGCACCCCGGGCGCGGGTGCGACGGAACAAGCGCCCGAACCGTCCATCACCTCCGCCGAGACAACCACCAACACCGGCGGTAGCGAGCCCTTTGGAGGTGTAGCACTCCTGCCGATCCTCGCAGTACTCACCGGGGTCATCATCCTCGGAGCGGGGTTCATCGTGGTGTTCAAGGTCACCCGCGAACGTCGACTCCGCAACGAGGAAGCGGTCGACCGACAGGAGCAGCAGGATTCCGAGCGCACAAGTAAGGACGCGTCCCATGAAAAGTAACCAGGTGCGATTGTTCGCGACGGCATGCATTGTCGCCGCAGCCGTAGTGGTGGTCGATCAGGCAACGAAGGCGGCTGCCATTGGCGGGCTGAGCGAGACGGAGCGGATACCCATCCTGGGTGACTTGCTCGGGCTGCAGCTGGCGTTCAACCCCGGGGCGATCCTCTCCCTCGGCTCCGAAGCAACTTGGCTGCTCACCCTGCTTGGCGCGAGCGCCATGGCGTTCCTTGTCGTCGCCGCAACGCGTGCTCGCAGCGCCGGGTGGGCGGCAGGAATCGGACTGATCCTCGGGGGCGCGCTCGGAAACCTTATCGACCGATTGTTCTCGCCCCCCGGATTCGCACGCGGCGAGGTAACCGACTTTCTCGCGTACGGGAACCTTTTCATCGGCAATCTCGCCGACATCGCCCTCGGCGCCGGCGCGCTCGTTCTCGCCGTGACGCTCTTGAATCGCTCCCGGCGCACCCGCGAAGGCCGTCCCGCGAGCACAGCTGCTGACGAGTCGAACGTGCAGGTGGTTCCGTGAGCGACAAAGCCCGTGTTGCTTCATCCTTTCAACGGAATGCGTTCGCCCCCGGGCTCGTAGCTGCGGCTGTGCTGTTCGTTGCCCCCGTCCTCATGGGAGACGACTGGTTCACCCTGGTGCTGTTCGTCACCGCCATCCTGGCTGCCATCGTGGGATGGTTCTCGATCCAAGCCCGCCAATGGTGGTGGACGCCAGTATTCCTCGCTGTCGCCGTAATCTGGAATCCCGTGTTCCCGCTGCCGTTCGCCGGTCCCGTTTGGGCGGGCGCTCAGCTCTTCGCGGCGGTGGCGTTCCTCGTCGCGGGTGTGCTGATCAAGGTGCCGCGCACATGAGCCTGCGCGAGCGAATCGGCTGGCCCTCCACGGTGCTCGCCATCGCCATAGTGCTCTCGGGATGCGCCGCCAACGACGCTCTCGCGGAGCAGTACCGGGACGGGAGTGAGAAGGGCTACATCTCCGGCGACTTTCAGGTCGTGGAGATCCCGGAGGGCGAGCGCGGCGATCCGGTCGATTTCGAAGGAGTCATCGAGACCGGGGAACCGGTCTCCAGCAGCGACTACAGGGGGGACGTTCTGGTCGTGAACTTCTGGTATGCGGCATGCGGCCCATGCATCGTCGAAGCGCCGCTCCTCGAGGAGGTATGGCAGAACTACCAGAGCGAGGGCGTCGCCTTCCTCGGGGTCAACACCTACGATCAGCCTGCCACCGCTCTGTCCTTCGCCCGGGACAACAACGTCACCTACCCGAGCGTCATCGACGTGAACGATGGAACCGTCAAGCTTGCGTTCGCGCAGGTCACTCCCATCCAGGCCACCCCAACCACACTCGTCCTAGATCGGGACGGGCGGGTCGCCGCCCGGATAATCGGGCAGTTGGCAACCGCATCCATCCTGTCCACCCTCGTCGATGACGCTCTCGCGGAGGACTCTCCGTGAATCCCGGTCAGCTGGTCTTCGATGGCGCCCTGTGGGTAGCGATCCCCATCGCCGTCCTCGCCGGTCTCGTCTCGTTCGTCTCGCCGTGCGTGCTACCTCTCGTGCCTGGCTACCTCGGCTACCTCGGTGGCACCTCGGTAGGTGATGGGGGAGCTGCTGATACTAATCAGCGCACGGCCACTGCGGACCGTGCCCGCATGATCGTGGGAGTGGGTTTGTTCATTGCAGGGTTCACCGTGGTGTTCGTATCCGTGACGATCCTCGGCGGCACATTCGGTTACCTGCTGCTGCAATACGCGAACGTCCTGACCCGCATTTTCGGCGTGGTGGTGATCGCGCTGGGGCTGGTGTTCATCGGCTTCTTCGGGATCGCACAACGCACCCTGCGGCCCCGCGTCCAAGGCCGGGCCGGATTAATCGGTGCACCCCTACTTGGGTTCGCACTCGGTGTCGGGTGGACTCCCTGCATTGGCCCCACGCTGGCAGCGATCCTGTCTATGTCGTGGAACCTCGGCGACCCCGCCCGCGCGGGTCTCCTCGGGCTTGCATACTCAATGGGGCTCGGCATTCCCTTCCTTCTCCTCGCGCTCGGGTGGGGGTGGGCGTCACGCTCGGTGTCGATCCTCCGCCGCCACATCCGCGTCCTGAACATCGTCGGCGGGGCGCTGCTGGTTGTCTTGGGGCTGCTGATGGTGACCGGACTGTGGACCGCGCTGATGTCCACACTGCAGCAGGTGGTGATCAATGTCCCCGCCCCGCTCTGACACCGATAGTGCGGTCGATCCGCTGCGGCCGCCCGATCACGCCGACACCGATCGGGCCGACATCGTCGCCCCCTCTCTCGGGCTGGTCGGGTGGATGCGATGGGCGTGGCGTCAGCTGACCAGTATGCGCACCGCCCTCGTCCTGTTGCTCTTGCTCGCGATCGCCGCCGTTCCGGGATCGCTGTTTCCGCAACGCAGCGCAGACCCGAACGGGGTCATCCAGTGGGAGCGCAACAACCCCGACGTCTTCCCCCTGGCCGACGCAGTCGGCTTGTTCGATGTGTACTCGTCGCCGTGGTTCTCCGCGATCTACCTTCTGCTGTTCGCCTCCCTCATCGGCTGCGTGATCCCGCGCGCGAAGCACCATTACACCGCACTGCGGGCCCAGCCGCCTCGGACCCCTGCTCGGCTTGCCCGACTCCCGGCCTATCAGGAAACAACCCTGCCTGTCGTCGGCGGAAACACAGACGCCATGGGGCTCGCAGTTGACCTCGCGGAACGTCAGATGCGTCGGGCCGGCTATCGCGTGCACCGCTACGATGGTGCGGGCTGGGCGTCGGTGTCGGCCGAACGGGGCTATGTGCGTGAGACCGGCAATCTGGTTTTCCACGTCGCCCTGGTTGGAGTGCTCACCTCGGTCGCCGTGGGCACCGGGTTCGCCTATACCGGACAGCGGGTCGTGGTGGAAGGCACCACGTTCGTCAACGCGCTCAGCGACTATTCCTCGTTCAATCCCGGCCGGTTCGTCGACGGGACCGTGCTCGCACCGTACTCACTCACCCTCGACGATTTCCAGGTCTCGTACCGACTCCCCGGCGCGCCTGGGGCCGGGCAGGCGGGGGACTTCTCTGCGGACGTCACCGTCCGCACACCGGGAGACGACGACCGCGCCGAGAGCGTGCTCGTGAACTACCCGATCACCGTTGATGGCGATCGGGTCTACCTTCTCGGCAACGGCTATGCTCCCACCCTCTCCATCCGCAACTCCGACGGCGAGCTGGTCTACAGCGAGTCGCAGCCGTTCCTTCCGCAGGACTCTGCGATGACCTCTTTGGGGATCATCAAGATCCCGGACGGTCTGCCGGAGCAGGTCGGCCTCGTCGGCTTCTTCTACCCCACGCAAGGCGTACTTCCCTCAGGCGCGTTCACCTCGATCTACCCCGATGTCGCGAATCCGGTCCTCACCCTCAATGTGTTCAGCGGCGATCTCGGCATCGATGACGGGATACCCCGGTCGGTCTACACACTGGATGTCGCCGGGCTCACCCAGCTCACCGGCGCCGACTCCGGCCTGGACTCCCTCGAGCTCACCCCTGGAGGCACCGCTGATTTGCCGAACGGGTGGGGCACCATCACCTGGGAGGACGACACGGAACAGGTCGGCGAGCCGGTGAAACGGTTCGCGTCCCTACAGATCCAGAGGGATCCCAGTGGCGTCTGGGTGCTCGTCTTCTCGATCCTCGCCCTCCTGGGGCTGTTCGCCGGACTGTTCGTCCCGCGCCGACGCCTCTGGGTCAAAGCTCGTCTGATGCCGGACGGGGTTCACGTCGAATATGCCGGTCTCGCGCGGGGAGAGGACCCGGCCCTTTCCCGCGCCGTCAGCGACTTCGCATCTCGACACTCCACCGCTTACACCGACCTGCCGAACGCAGACTCGCGCCGATGACGGACTGGGTCCCCGACGTACCGCCCACTTTTCTGGGGTTTCTCTCCCCTGTCCCTCTACCCTTCCCGCTGCTGCCGCTTATCGCGGCAGCTCTTGCGGTCGTCTACCTCGTAGGCGCGATCCGGATGTGGACGCGGGGCAGGCGCTGGCCGATCTGGCGAACAGTCAGCTTCCTGCTGGGCTGCGTCAGCCTCGCCGCCATCACCGGGCTGGGAGTCGAGGCCTACGGGTACGCGCTGTTCTCGGTGTTCATGTTCCAGCAACTCACGCTCATGATGGCGATCCCACCGCTGTTGGTCCTCGGCTCGCCGGGCACGCTCCTCTTGCGCGCCACCCCTCACCACGGCGCCGGCCGCATTGTCCTCCAGATAGCTCACGCGGGGCTTCGCAGCCGGTTCGCGCGGTGGCTCCTCAGCCCCTGGATCGCGCTGCCGCTCTATCTCTTCGCGTTCTACGGTCTCTACCTGGCCGACTTCGCCGACCTCATCCTCGCTTTGCCCGGAGGTCATCTCGGCCTCGAGGCCGGCTTCCTCATCGCGGGGATTCTGTTCACCATCCCCGTGCTTTCCTCAGACCCGTTGCCCGTGCACCTCAATCACGCGGGACGAGCACTCGACGTCTTCGCGGAAGCCGCGCTGCACGCATTCTTCGGGGTGTTCCTGATGATCGCGGCAAGCCTTCTTATCGACAACTTCGCCGCATCCAGCCTCGCCCTCGGCGTTGACCCCCTCGTAGACCAGAGAATCGCGGGAGGGCTGGCCTGGTCGTACGGAGAAGCACCCACCCTGCTGATGCTCCTCTTCGTCATGCATCGCTGGTACCGCGACGACACCACCCGCGACGCAGCCGCCGCACGATACGCCGACACACACGGCGACCCCGATCTCGACGCCTACAACGCCTACCTCGAAACGCTCCGCAAGAGGGATACCTGACGAATGCTCTCGCTCACCTTCGCCTCTCACCCGACGCGACGCCGACACCGGCGACGGCAGGGTCACCGCTGTCCCGCCCCGAACCCGGCTCACTCCGGCCTCGATCGTCGATGCCTGGCTCACCACCCTCCTGCCGATCAGCGCCGGAGCCGGATTGATCCTTTTCGGATTCACTCACCGTCTTCGCAACCGACCTCGCCCTCACGATTGGAAACAACTCAATGCCCGGAACAGACCCACTTTCCCTCGATGGGATCTCACTGCTGCTGGTGTGGACGGCAATCGCCACCTACTCCCTAGCCTTCATCGCCTTCACCATCGACCTTGCGCAACGTGCCTCGCGCGCCGATACAGCGCACCTCCAGGAGCACCTACCCGCGCTCGTCGCTGTGGGCACAAACGCCCCCCACTCCGGCGTGGCAGACTTCGCCAACACTGCCGCCGCGAAACCAGCAGTCATCGATGACCTGCGGGTGCCGCCAAGACTGCGCCCCCGACTGCTGTGGGCGCGCATCGGCACCGCGCTCACCGTCCTCGGGTTTCTCTTCCACGCGGCGGGCACCGTCTCACGCGGCATCGCGGCCGAGCGGGTTCCGTGGGCGAACATGTACGAATTCGCCCTCACCGGGACGTTGCTGATCGTGGCGGTCTTCCTCCTCGTCCTCCGGTTGTACGACCTGCGTTTCCTGGGTGCATTTCTCCTCGGAATGGTCGTGCTCCTTCTCGGTGGGGCGGCGGTCGCGTTCTACGTGGAGGTCGTCCCGCTGATGGACCCGCTCAAGAGCATCTGGCTGGTGATCCACGTGTTCGTCGCGTCCCTCGCCACAGCACTCTTCGCGATTGCATGCGGAATATCGGTCACGCAGTTGATGCAAGCGCGCCGCGAGACGCGAGACTTGGCTATGTCCGACGATGCCGACATTCCCCGCTCTGGACTTCTGCGCGCACTCCCCAGTTCCGACGCCCTGGAATCGCTGTCCTACCGGTTTGCGATCGTCGGTTTCATGTTCTGGACATTCACGCTCATCGCCGGCGCCATCTGGGCAAACGACTCGTGGGGCCGCTATTGGGGCTTCGACACCAAAGAGGTGTGGACTTTCGTCATCTGGGTGCTCTACGCCGGTTACATCCACGCCCGGGCGACCCGCGGATGGCGGGGCAAGCGTTCCGCCTGGCTGTCCATCATCGGTTTCATGACCGTGCTGTTCAACTTCACCATCGTCAACATCTTCTTCAAGGGCCTGCACTCATACTCGGGCCTCAGTTGATCGGCAGCTTCAGGACGTCGAGGCGAGTGCGGGCTGCGAGGCGGCTGACTCAGTCATGCTGCGAACGAGAGCCGGGCGACGCGCAGCGCGAACGCCGTTCGCGATGACGATCAGCTCGGCTATCTCGTGAACCAGGACGACCCCAGCGAGCCCCATCACCCCGAATAGCGCGAGGGGGAAAAGCACAACGACAATCGCCAGCGCAAGGCCGATGTTGGCCGTCATGATCCGCCGACCGCGTCTCGCGTGCGCCAAGGCAATAGGGATAAGGCGAAGATCGTGGCCCGTGAAGGCGACGTCAGCAGATTCGATCGCCGCCGCGGAACCGCGCACTCCCATGGCGATCCCAACCGTTGCGGTAGCCAGCGCCGGGGCGTCGTTGATGCCGTCACCGACCATCGCGGTCGGATGCGTCGCCACGAGCTCCACGATCGCGTCGGCCTTATCTTTCGGCAGCTGCTCCGCCCGGACTTCGGTAATCCCGGCTTCCTCAGCGATCGCGCGCGCGGTGCGATCGCTGTCACCGGTGAGCATGATCGTGTCGATGCCCTGCGCGTGCAGCATCCGAACGGTCTCTGCCGACTCGGGCCGCAGCTCGTCACGCACCCCAATCAGACCGGCGAGCTGACTGTCTGCTTCGACGACAACAACGGTCATGCCGTGAGCTGCCATCTCTTCCGCGGCGACGCGGAGCCCCCCGGGGTCCAGCCAGCAGGCGTTGCCGACGTGCACGACCCGGTCGCCCACCTGGCCGGTGACACCGTGGCCGGCGTCCTCCACCACGTTCGTCGCGGAGGCGCCTCCCGTTCCGGCTTGGTTGATCGCCGCAGCCAGTGGGTGTGTGCTGGTGGCCTCGACCGCTGCAGCCCAGTCCAACAGCTCCTCGCGGGTAACGCCCGGGGCGGGTCGCACGTCCGCGACAATCGGTCTGTTGCGGGTGAGTGTTCCCGTCTTATCTAGTGCCACGGTACGAATGGTGCCGAGTTGCTCGAACGCCTCGCCGGACTTGATCACCACACCGAACTTTGATGCGGCGCCGATCGCGCTGATCACCGTCACCGGAACCGCGATCGCCAAAGCGCAGGGCGACGCGGCGACGAGGACGACCAGGGCGCGCTCGACCCACGTCCCGGGATCCCCCACGATGAACCCGAAAACGACGATCGCGGCAGCGGCAACCAGCACTACAGGCACTAGGGGGCGCGCGATGCGATCTGCGAGCCGAGCCCGATCTCCTTTCCGGGCATGAGCTTGCTCCACCAAAGCAACGATCTGCGTCAGCGAGTTATCCCGTCCATTCGCAGTCGCCTCGATGCGGAGCGTGGCCGCCCCATTCACCGAACCCGCGGCGACCGTCGCGCCAGGCGCGACATCTACCGGGATGGACTCGCCCGTCACTGCAGACGTGTCCAGACTCGAGCGACCCTCCACGACCACACCGTCCGTCGCGACACGTTCGCCGGCACCCACAACCAGGATGTCGAGTTCGCGCACCTCCGAGGCGGGGATCGTGAGATCGCTGTCAAGGCGCGAGACGCGCGCCGTCTCTGGAATCAGGGATAGTAGCGCGCGCAGGCCCTCCTTTGCGCGGTCCATCGCACGGTCCTCAAGGGCTTCGGCGAGGGAGAACAAGAACGCAAGCGTGGCTGCCTCGCCCACGTGGCCGAGCAGCACAGCCCCGATCGCGGCGATCGTCATCAGCAGTCCCACCCCGAGACGTCCGCGGAGAAGCCGCCGAACAGCGCCGGGAACGAACGTGTACGCGCCCGCCACCAACGCGGCCGACTGCAACGCCAACGCGAGGATGTCGAGCCCAGACCACTTGAAGATGTACCCGACGAGCAGGAACACCCCAGAAAGCACGGAGGGCAGCAGCGCACGATCGCGCCACCAGGCAGGGCGGAGCTCCTCATACTGGTAGCGCCGATTGTTGCTGAGTTGCGTATTCAGCGGCTTCCGACTCTTCTCCCAATGAATGGTGGGGCACTGATCACCAATGATTGATCAGCGCTTGCTGTATAGTTCAGTACATGCTGACTATTGCTTCGCGCCTCGACGTCATGAACCGGCTCGGCCGGGCCATGGCGGACCCGACGCGCTCCCGGATCTTGATGACTCTGCTGAACGCACCGAGCTATCCGGCCGTGCTCTCGCGCGAGTTGGAGCTGACCCGCTCGAACGTCTCGAACCACCTGACGTGCCTGCGTGACTGCGGGATCGTGGTCGCCGAGCCTGAGGGTCGCCAGACGCGCTACGAGATCGCTGACCCGCATCTTGCGGCTGCGCTCGTCGCGCTCGTGGATGTGACGCTGGCGGTCGATGAGCACGCGCCGTGTGTGGACTCGTCGTGCACGGTGCCGGGCTGCTGCGGTACAGGGGCGGACGCGTGAGCGCGGCGTGTAGCTGCGAGCACGAGCCTGCCACTGCGGCGGAGGATGAGACCGAAGAGGTGGAGCGGCCCTGGTGGAGGGACCGTGGGATCATGGTGCCGGTCTTCTCCGGTGTCGCGTTCCTGGCTGGTCTGATCCTTGAATGGTCCGGGCTCGAGATCCCGGCGCTCGTACTGTTCTGGATCGGCCTGCTGCTGGGCGCGTCGACGTTCACTCCTGGCGCGATTCGGAAGCTGTTCAAGGGCAAGCTCGGGATCGGGCTGCTGATGACGATCAGCGCGATCGGCGCGGTCATCCTCGGCTATGTGGAGGAGGCCGCTGCTCTGGCGTTCTTGTACTCGATTGCTGAGGCGCTTGAGGACAAGGCGATGGACCGTGCCCGTGGCGGCCTGCGGGCGCTGCTGAAGCTCGTGCCGGAGACGGCGACCGTGCTGCAGAGCGGCGTCTCTGCGCAGGTGCCGGCGAGGGAGTTGACGGTCGGCCAGGTCATGGTGGTCCGCCCGGGCGAACGGATCGCAACCGACGGGATCGTCCGCTCTGGCCGCTCAAGCCTGGACACCTCGGCGATCACCGGGGAGTCGATCCCCGTCGAGGTCGAGCCCGGGGACGCGGTGTCGGCCGGCGCGATTAACAGCTCCGGCGTGCTGGAGGTCGAGGCGACCGCGGCCGGTACCGATAACTCGCTTACGACGATCGTGGAGTTGGTCGAGAAAGCGCAGACGGAGAAGGGCGAGCGTGCGCGTCTCGCGGACCGGATCGCCCGCCCGCTCGTACCCGGTGTGCTGATTCTCGCAGCGCTCGTCGCGATCATTGGGTCACTGCTGGGCGACCCGGAGGTATGGATCACTCGTGCGCTCGTCGTGCTGGTAGCGGCCTCTCCGTGCGCGCTGGCGATCTCGGTGCCGTTGACGGTCGTTGCCGCGATCGGCGCGGCGAGCAAGTTCGGCGTGATCATCAAGTCCGGCGCGGTCTTCGAGCGCTTCGGCACGGTCCGGCACGTCGCGGTCGACAAGACCGGCACCCTGACCCGTAACGAGCCCGCGGTCACCGCGGTCCTCACTGCGAACGGCATTGCCGAGGAGCAGGCGCTGGCTTGGGCGGCGGCTCTGGAGCAGCACAGCACGCATCCCCTTGCGGCGGCGATCACCGCTGCAGCCCCGGGTGTTCCCGTGGCCGCGGATGTGACCGAGCAGGCCGGGCACGGCATCGACGGCACCGTCGATGGCGCTCGTATCACGGTCGGCAGCCCCCGCTGGCTCGACGCCGGCGAGCTCGGCGACCGGGTTGCAGGGCTTGAGGAGCAGGGCATGACTGTCGTGATCGTGCACCGCGACGAGGCACCGGTCGCGGCGATCGGCGTCCGCGACGAGCTGCGTCCGGAAGTCCCCGAGGTGGTCCGCACGCTTGCGGATCAGGGCGTCGGCATGACGATGCTCACCGGGGACAACGCCCGCACCGCTCGTGCGCTGGCTGCGCAGGCCGGGATCGCTGATGTGCGCGCGGAGCTGCGCCCTGAGGACAAGGCGACCGCGATCGGCGAGTTGTCGAAGGCGGGATCGGTCGCGATGATCGGTGACGGCATCAACGACGCCCCGGCCCTGGCGTCCGCGGACATCGGCATCGCGATGGGAGCGACCGGCTCCGATGCGGCGATCGAGTCTGCGGACGTGGCCTTCACGGGTCATGATCTGCGGCTCATCCCGCGGGCGTTCGATCACGCGCGGCGGGGCCGGCGGATCATCAACCAGAACATCATCCTGTCCCTCCTGATCATCACCGCACTGCTCCCGCTCGCGCTCTTCGGGGTCCTGGGGCTCGCGGCTGTCGTCCTGGTCCACGAGGTCGCGGAGGTCATCGTGATCCTCAACGGCCTGCGCGCCGCACGCACCCGCACACCACGAATGGAAAGCTGATGCTCGCAACCATCGGGTCGGCGATCGGCCTGTTCGCGGCGACCAACATCGACGACATCGTCGTGCTCACCGTGCTGTTCCTCGCCTCCAGCCGGGGAAAGCCGCGACCGTGGCAGATCGTCGCAGGCCAGTACCTCGGGTTCATCACACTCGTCGTGATCAGCGTGATCGCCGCGCTCGGTCTCACGATCGTCCCGGACGAATGGGTCGGCTTCCTGGGTCTGATCCCGCTCGGCATCGGCATCTGGACGCTCATTCGCGGCCTGCGCCGTAACGGCGACGACGATGATGACGACTCCAAGATCACCGCGGTCGGACTATGGGGGGTCGCCGGGATCACGATCGCCAACGGGGCCGACAACATCTCCCTCTACACGCCGATCTTCCGCACCAGCTCGCCCGGCGACGTCGCGGTCATGATCGTCGTGTTCCTGATCCTCGTCGCCGTCTGGTGCGCTGCCGGGCGACTGATCGGCACCCACAAGGCCGTCACCGAAACGCTCGAACGTGTCGAGCACTGGCTCGTCCCCGTCGTGTTCATCGGCCTGGGCCTGTTCATCCTCATTGAATCCGGCGTTATCGTCCGTCTCTTCGAGGCCCTCGCATGACCCCGGACACGAATACCGACGTTGAGTCGGCATCGGCGTCGGGAGAGCGTCCGCAGAGAGGACGCTGGCGGCTCACTGCCTGGGCGCTTCTGATCGCCGTGGTCGTCGTCGTGATCGATCAGGGAACGAAAGTGTGGGCCGAGGCCACCCTGTCGGAGCACGAGCGCATCCCGCTGATCGGCGACCTGTTGGGCCTGCAGCTCGCGTACAACCCCGGCGCGGCGTTCTCCTTCGGGGAGAGCTTCACCTGGGTGTTCGCTCTCATCGCCGTCGCGGCCACGGCCACCGCGATCGTGTTCGCGTTCCGGGTCCGACGCCCCGGGTGGGCGATCGTGATCGGTGCGCTCGGCGGGGCCGCTGCTTCGCACGCCGGCGACCGGCTTTTCCGCCAACCAGGATTCGCCCGGGGGCACGTCGTCGACTTCCTCGCCTACGGCAACTGGTTCATCGGGAACCTCGCCGACATCGTGATCGTCACCGCTACGATTGCCGGAGCGCTCCTGATGCTCCGCGGCACCGAGAACTGAGAGGGCCAACCATGGAGATCACCCTGCAGTACTTCGACGGCTGCCCGAACTGGGAAGTACTCGACCGCCGGCTTGCTGAGCTGCTCGACGGTCGATCAGATATCCGCGTCACACGACAGTTGGTCGAGACCGCCGAGCACGCCGAGCGCCTCGGATTCCACGGGTCACCGACCGTCCTCGTCGACGGCGTCGATCCCTTCGCCGACGAGCACACGCCGGTCGGGCTCGCCTGCCGGGTGTTCCGTACCCCTGCCGGGCTGGGAGGCTCTCCGACCGTCGAGCAACTGCGCGAAGCGATTTCCGGCCCGGCTCTGACGGGTGATGCTTGATCAGGGGTGGGTGGAGCGGAGAGCCGGGTAATCGGACCACTCGCCACCGGCGAGACGCGACCATGAGGCAGCGGATGCCGTCGTGATGCCGAGGAGATCCGAGACGATCCGGGGATGCAGTTGCCGGGTGAGCTCGATGAGCGCTGTCGTGCGGGCGCTCCCGGCAAGCAGGCCTTCGGCGCGAAGGCGACGGCTGAGCGGCCCCGGGGTGAGGTGACGGCCCGGGTTCCGGCCGGGGAACAACCACCCTTCAGGATGGCCCTTTGTGGCATCGACGAGCTCGACGATGGCGTCGCCGAGGATCGCGGGGACCTCGATCGGCTCGGCCCCGACGGTGAGCGTCACGGGCCGCGAGCTCGTGTCGACCTGTGCCCGGGTGATCGTGACGATGCGGGTCAGCTGGATCCCGTAGAGCAGCACGAGGAGACCCGCGGCCCGGGTCTTCGGGTCCATGTCGGCATCGGACAGGAACCTGCGGGCCATCTGCCATCGGTGATCAGAGGCGTAGTCTCGCCCCTCGAGGCGATGGGCTCGAAACTCGACCCGAAGGGTGCTCAGCCGGTGTTTTCGCAGCCAACGAGTGAACGGTGCCAGCGCGTCGCGTTGGCTAGGCGAATCGGTCAGATACGCGTCGAGTAGGCGCTGCGGGAACGTCGCCAGCGTCTCCTGCTGCGCCCGGATCTCCCCGAGGAACGCGGCGCAGTACTTCAGTGCAGCCCTCTGCCTCTGGAAGCCGGAAGCAGGGCTGGACGCGCTGCGCAGTGTCCGAGTGGATCGGAGGAGCTCCCAGGTGCAGTAGCGGCGCAGGATCAGCCGGTCCTCGGGATGGTCGATGCCACCGAGCCAGTCGTTGAGCCAGTGGTCGAAGCGCGTGCCCTCGACGTCGAGCTCCGGCAGCACGCCGGAACGGACCAGCAGTGAGAGGAGGAACGCGACCGACTGTCCCGACCGGGCTCGGGTGATGATCGCCTCGGCGGTGAGCGGCAGGGTCCCGTCCGCGAGCTCGCGGAGCACCATCGCGCACTTGCTCTTGTGCAGCCAGCGTTCGAGCGACGCCGCTTTGCCATGGTGCGTGAGCAGATAGTCAGCAAGCGGGTGGAGATCCTCACGGATCTCTCCCGCATCGTCGGCGAGCAGCTGTTGGATCGCGACGGGCCGGCGGCACTCGACGCAGAGGTGCCGCTGGAGGGGCTCGTGATGGGCACTCGCGCCGGGGACCTGGATCCGGGGGTGCTCCTCGCGCTCGGCCGCGCCGGCGTAGCATGGGATCGGCTGGAGGCGCTGCTCACGCGCGAGAGCGGCCTGCGGGCGCTGGCCGGCACCGAGGACATGCGCGACATCCATGCCGCGGCCGCCGCTGGGGATGCGAGCGCCGCCGCTGCGCTCGACGTCTACCATCCCCGGCTGCGCCACTATCTCGGCGCCTACCTCGCCCAGCTCGGCGGAGCGGACGCGATCGTCTTCACCGGCGGCGTCGGCGAGAACGCCGCCGCGACGCGCGCGGCGGTGGTCTCCGGCATGGCGGGCCTGGGCATCCTGATCGACCCGGCACGCAACGAGGCGAGGGCCGACGGGGCGCGAGCGATCTCGGACCCGAGCTCACCGGTCGCCGTGCTGATCGTTCCCACGGACGAGGAGCTCGAGATCGCCCGGCAGTCGCTCGCAGCGGTCAGCGTCTAGCGGTTCGGTCGACGTCGGAGGAGGCGGTCTCGTTCGTCCGATGCCGTCGGATGACGTTCAAGACGAGGACGGTTGCGAGCACCAGTGCCAGCACGAACATGGTCGCGATGAACCACAGGAAGTCCGAGCCGATCAGGATGTTGCTGATGACGAAGCGTCCGAAGGCGACGAGCACCCCGGCCGCCGTGCCGAGGTAGAGCCACAGCGTGCGGCGGGACAGCAGGGACGCGCCGATGCCCAGCAGCACGATCCCGAACCCCGCGATGAAGCCGCCCCAGGTCGAGAAGACGATCCCGAGCCAGTCCACGAATGCCACTGGCAGCGTGGCGGCGTCGATACCCGTATGCCGGATGTCTTCTGGCAGGAGGGAGGGTCGAAGGAACAGGAAGTAGACCCCGATCCCGAGGGTGAAGACGCCGAGCGCGGTCGTGAGAGCGCCGCCTAGCAGGTCCTTCCGGAGACGTTCCTGAGTGGGCATCCGAGACATCCGTCCTGTTCGACCGTGGGGCGCGTTCTCGCCTGGACCTGTGCCGGTGAGATGTGCCCTGGGCCCCAAGCGTTGCACAGGACATCCCGATCGGGCGAGAGCGGTCAGAGCCGGTCCAGGATGAACTGCACCCGCTCGTCGGCGCTGAGGACCGGAACCCGCACGACCGGCAAGGGCAGCGCTTCGTACACCTGGGTCAGCAGTTCGTGGATGCGCTGCTGGGCGGCGGTGTCCTCGGTGCGGGCGTAGTCGGCGGCCAGGGGCAGCAGGTCGAGGATGAACGTCGTGCGGTAGTCGACGTGCTCGAGCGCGGTGAGCAGGGCGGGGTCGGGCTCGAGATCGAGGAAGCGGTAGTAGGCGAGGGAGTCGGGGACGGCCCGGTCGAGGAACACGGTGGCGTCCGGGTCGAGGGCAGCTTCCTCCGCGAGCTGCATGTCCAGGACGCCGCGCTGGAACTGCCGCTGCTTCGCCCGGACCTCCTCGACGGTGCGGCCGGCGATGCGCTGCAGGTCGAGATAGTGCCGGGCATGCTCGATGGTGGTGGTGTAGCCGCGGTCCCGCAGCAGGTTCACGGTGGTGGTCTTGCCCGAGCTGGGCCCGCCGGTGATGACGTACCAGTTGGTCACGTTCGCCCTTTCGCTCTGCCCGCTCCGGGAATATCCTCTTCACGAAGTACCTTATACCGCTATAGGGTATACGATCGACGTCGGAGGTGGCTGAGATGGCACACGGATACGTGGATGACAAGCAGGCGCTGCTGGCGCGGTTGCGTCGAGCGGAGGGGCAGGTGCGCGGGATCGCGCGGATGGTCGACGAGGACGTGTACTGCATCGACATCCTGACCCAGGTCTCGGCGGCGACGAAGGCGCTGGAGTCGGTCGCGCTGACGCTGCTGGAGGACCATCTCGGGCATTGCGTCGCGCAGGCGACCGCGCAGGGCGGCCCGATCGCGGAGGAGAAGCTCCGCGAGGCGAACGCCGCGATCGCGCGGCTGGTCCGCTCCTAGAACGTTCACACCACACGCATCGACACGCTCACGAAAGGAGCACAACATGACCGGACAAGGATTCCAGGACCTCGGCCTGCAGGCGACGAACGGCGGTGGCTGCGCCTGTTGCGCCCCCACCTCCCACGCCGCCACGGCCAACACCACCGCCTCCGCGACGGCGCAACCGGCATCGGGCGAGGTGTCGGCGCAGTTCCTGGTGGAGGGGATGACGTGCTCGCACTGCTTGCGGAGCGTCACCGAGGAGGTCTCCGCGATCGACGGGGTCTCCGGCGTCGAGGTCGACCTGCACGCCGGCGGCGTGTCCACGGTGACCGTGTCCAGCACCGCCCCGGTGGACGCGGAGCGGGTGCGGGAGGCGGTCGAGGAGGCCGGGTACAGCCTCGCCGCAGCCTCATGAGCACGCTGGACGTCGATCTCGACATCACCGGGATGACCTGCGCGTCGTGCGCGACGCGGGTCGAGCGGAAGCTGAACAAGCTGCCCGGGGTGGAGGCGACGGTCAACTTCGCCACCGAGAAGGCCCGCGTGCACTCGGAGGCCCCGGTGCCGGTGGAGGAGCTGATCGCGGCGGTCGAGCAGGCGGGGTACGGAGCGAGCCTCCCAGCCC
>NZ_HG779661.1:0-46917 GCF_000582705.2 Microbacterium sp. C448 | reverse complement strand
CCCGGCTCGCCCGGCCAATGCAGCCCCGCGAGCCACAGCTCGGCGGCAGGCTCCCCGGCGCCGTCGACTCCCGCGAACGCGTGAACGTCGGTGCCGACCCCCACCCGCGGCCCACGCCCGCCGGTTTCGAACCGTGCGTGAGCCGGCGCGAGGGGCACGATGAGCCCGCGCGCGCGGTCCATGTCGGCCGGCGTCGTGATCTTGAACGAGAGGGCATCACCCGGCACGGTGACGATCGGATGCCCCGCCGCGGCCACGAGCGCCGTGTCGTCCGTGTAGTCCTGCTCGGCGCTCGCATACGACGCAACGAGTATGCCGCGCGGGAAGCCTTGCGGGGTCTGCGCGGCCGCGAGATCAGCACGGTCGACGGCCTCCAGCACGACCTCTCCCCCGACCCGCTTGATGGTGTCGATCACCGGAAGGGTCGGAACGATGCCCGACCCGGTACGGTCGACCGCCTCGACGACTCGCTCGAATACGGCGGGCGGGGTGAGTGCCCGTGCAGCGTCATGCACCAGCACGACCTCGACGTCGGCCCAGAGTGCAGCCAGACCCGCGGCGACCGAGCGCTGCCGGGTTTCGCCCCCGGTGACGACGGAGATTAGATCACGTCGACGACCGCTCTCGAGTGCGGGAGCCTCTTCCGAGGCGGCCAGAGCCTCGGTGAGGGCATCACCCTCACGTCCGGCGGGCGCGACGATCACGACCTGCGCGGGTCCCGCGGCGAGCACACCCCGCAGAGCATGCCGAAGCATCGAGTGTCCATCGATGCCGACGAAGGCTTTCGGTGTTCCCGCGCCAAGGCGCGTGCCCGAACCACCCGCGACGACGATGATTCCGATGCGAGGGGAGGGCGTGATGCTCACGCCGGGAGCCTAGCTTGCGAGGACCTCGTCGAGCACGACGCCCGCACGCTCTTCATCGGTCTTCTCGGCCAACGCGAGCTCGGAGATGAGGATCTGCCGCGCCTTGGCGAGCATCCGCTTCTCACCCGCGGAGAGACCGCGGTCCTGGTCACGACGCCACAGATCGCGAACAACCTCGCTGACCTTGATGACATCGCCGGAAGCGAGCTTCTCGAGGTTCGCCTTGTACCGGCGGGACCAGTTCGTGGGCTCTTCCGTGAACGGTGCGCGCAGCACCTCGAATACCCGATCGAGACCCTCTTTGCCGATGACGTCGCGGACGCCGACCAAGTCGACATTCTCTGCGGGTACCTCGATGACGAGATCACCCTGAGTGACGTTGAGCTTCAGGTATTTCTTGGTCTCGCCCTTGATGACCCGGTCTTTGACTTCGATGATCGTCGCGGCCCCGTGGTGCGGGTAAACGACCGTTTCGCCAACCTCAAAAAGCATGCAGTTATGTCCTTTCGGCAACCTACAGAATACCACAGGCGCCATACGCTAAGGTTCGCCGTGCACGGCGGGCAGCCGCGGTCAAGCGCACCCCCCTAGAATGAGATTGCAACGTCTGCGATCTCCCTGGAGGACCCGTGAAATCCCGTCGGCTCGCGTCTCTGGCCCTGGTGGCCGCCGTTCTGGTGGGAACTTCCGGCTGCACGCTGATCTCGCCGCAGGCGACGCTCATCCCCTATGCGCCGGCAGACGGCGTCAGCGCACACACCGGCGATGTCGCCGTGCGCAACGCGCTCATCGTCTCGGATGACGGAATCGACGGGAACTTCCTCGCCGCCTTCGTGAACGAGAGCACCGACCCCGTGACGCTTCGGGTCGAGTACGGCGAGGGCTCCGCCAAGACGGAACTCACGGTGCGACTAGACGCGAGCGAGGCGATCAGCCTCGGCATGGACGGCGCGAACGACCCGCTGCCGTTCCCCGACATCGACACGATGCCGGGCGCGACCATGCCCGTCTACTTCCAGGCCGGCGACGCCGAGGGATCCCTCGTCGAGGTACCGATCCTCACGGGCGAGACCGACTACCTCACACCCTTCGTTCCCTGAGCGCCCTTTCCCTGAGCGCCCGTTCCCTGAGCGCTCGTTACTCCGACTCGAATCGGTAGCCGAGACCGCGCACGGTCACGAGCATCGTCGGTTCACTCGGCGTCTTCTCGATGCGTGAACGGATGCGCTTGATGTGCACGTCGAGCGTCTTGGTGTCGCCGAAGTAGTCGCTCCCCCATACACGGTCGATCAGCTGACCGCGGGTCAGTACGCGGCCGGCGTTACGCATGAGCACTTCGAGAAGCTCGAATTCTTTCAGCGGCATGCTGATCTCCGAGCCATCCACCGCGACGCTGTGGCGGTCGATGTCGAGGGTCACACGACCACCGGTGAGGACATGCTCGTCGAGATCCACGTCGGGCTCGGCGGTGCGACGAAGAACCGCTCGCATCCGGGCGAGCAGCTCGCGCGCGGAGTACGGCTTCGTGACGTAATCGTCTGCCCCGAGCTCCAGTCCCACGACGATGTCCACTTCCGAGTCCTTCGCCGTGACCATGACGATCGGTACCGCCGATGTCTGACGGATGCGTCGGCACACCTCGGTCCCCGACATTCCGGGCAGCATGAGATCGAGCAGGACGATGTCGCATCCGCGCTCTTCGAATGCGGCAACGGCCGCGGGGCCGTCTTCCGCGATCTCGACTTCATACCCCTCGCGGCGCAGCAGGTAGGCCAATGGTTCGGCCAGATCGGGTTCGTCTTCGACGATGAGGACCCGGGTCATGTCTTCTTCTCTCCCTCAGGGGCGCGTTCGGCGCTCACGGCGCTTCGGCGTTTCTTCGTGGTGTCGTTCGCCTTGCGACGATTGCTCGACTCGCCCGCTTTGCGGCGACGGCGAGGCTTCTCGTTCTCTTCGGGAGCCGACGCGCGCGGCAGACGGATGGTGAACGTCGAGCCGCGTCCCGGCTGCGACCACACGCGGACTTCCCCGCCATGTCGCTGCACGGCGTGCTTGACGATGGCGAGACCCAGGCCCGTGCCGCCCGTGCGACGAGAGCGCGCTCCGTCGGCACGGTAGAAGCGCTCGAAGATGCGCTGCTGATCGGCCTCGACGATCCCGATTCCCTGATCGGTGACGGCGATCTCGACGACCTTGTCTTCCACGCGCACGCCGACGCCGACGCGTCCCCCCTTCGGGGAATACGCGACCGCGTTGGCGATCAGGTTGCTGACAGCCTCGATCAACATCGTCGGGTCACCCCGGACGATCGCGCCCCGGTCGCCGCCGCGCAGCAGTTCTACACCGACCGAATCCGCCTGCACGGCGTTCGACTCGACGGATGCCGCGACAACCTCGTCGATCGAAACGTCGCGCGGTTCCGGCAGCTCGTCCGCGGCTTGCAGTCGGGACAGATCCATGATGCGACTCGTCAGGCGAGACAAGCGGGCCGCTTCGGCCTGCAGTCGCACCGCGAACGCGCGTACCTGCGGCGGGTCGTCGGCGGCGGATTCGATCGCCTCGGCGAGGAGGCTCACGGCACCCACGGGCGTCTTGAGCTCGTGGCTCGTGTTCGCGACGAAGTCGTACCGCATCTGCTCGAGGCGTTCCTGCTCGGTGACGTCATCGACGACGAGCAGGACGTGGGTACCGTCGAGCGACGCCGCCCTCGCCGACACCAGCCGCCCCTCGGTCGCGAGCAACGCGGTACCGCCCGCGGCTCGTCGCATGCGGAAGCGCGCGCTCTCCGCCCCACCGGATGTCCGCGTCGCACGGACGAGAACGCGCAGGTCTTCGACACTGATCACCTCACCCGCCGACATGCCGAACCCCGGCGCCGCGGGTGATGCCGCAACGACGGTCAGCGAGGCATCCACGACGGATGCGGCACCTTCCATGGCGTCGAGCACCTGCAACACACCGGAGGGTACGCTCACGGCCGCCTCGGCCTCGGCACGCTCCGCCGCCCGCAACGCTGCGAAGACGAGAGTCGATACTCCGAGACCTATCACCGCTCCCGCCAGTAACGCGAGGAGCGCGATCTGCACCGGGTCCATGAGACCCAGCGTAGGGTCACGCGCCGCGAACGGCCGACCGGAGCCGCAGAGGCACGGTGTCGGCCCGGGTACTATTCACCCGAGCGGCACCATCCGTTAACCTTCGGCGGAGATGATCGCGGAGGTCGCGGGCGCCGTGTCCGACCGACCGGGAAAGGGACCAGCACCGTGCGCGAAGTCTTCCATCAGTCCCTCGAGGACGTCCAGGGACGCCTCGTCGAGATCTCCGAGCTCGTCGCCATCGCGATCGAGAAGGCCACGCAGGCGTTCGGCTCGAGCGACGTTTCGCTCGCCGAAGAGGTCATCGACGCCGACAGCATCATCGACGACAAGGCCGTGGCTCTCGACGAGCTCGCCATCGAGATCCTCGCCCGCCAGCAGCCGGTCGCTCGCGACCTGCGCATCGTCGTGAGCGCGCTGCGGATGTCTGCGTCGCTCGAGCGCATGGGCGACATCGCCGAGCACATCGCTCAGCTGACCCGCTACCGCTTCCCCGAGCGCGCGATCCCCAAAGGCCTGAAGAGCACCTTCACGAGCATGGGACAGATCGACGTGCAGATGGCTCGGAAGCTCACCGACCTCCTGCGCACGCAGGACATCGCGGTCGCTGAAGAGATCCGTAACCTCGATGACCAGCTCGACGACCTGCACGTCTCGGTCTTCGAGAAGGTGCTCGGCGAGAACTGGCAGGGCGAGGCCATGGCGACGGTCGATGCGACCCTCGCGAGCCGCTACCACGAGCGTTTCGGCGACCACGCCGAGTCGGTTGCGAAGAAGGTCGTCTATCTCGCAACGGGCGACTGGTCGGACGCTACGGGCGTCACCGTCGCCTAGCTTCGACACCGAAGAAGGGACCGGATGCCTCGGCATCCGGTCCCTTCTTCGTTTCGCGGGTTCGGTTACTTCTTGCCCTGCGCGGCGACGGCAGCGGCTCCGGCCGCGGCGGCGTCGGGGTCGAGGTACTCGCCCGGTCCGAGGGGCAGCAGGTCTTCGCCGAGGCGGTAGACGAGCGGAATGCCGGTCGGGATGTTGAGCTCCGAGATGTCGTCGTCGCTGATGCCCTCGAGGTGCTTCACGAGCCCGCGCAGCGAGTTACCGTGTGCCGTGACGAGCACGGTCTTGCCTGCACGCAGGTCGGGGACGATGCCGCTCTCCCAATACGGGAGCATGCGGTCGATCACGAGCTTGAGCGATTCGGTGCGCGGGATCTCACCGTCGATGCCGATGTAGCGCGGGTCTGACACCTGGCTGAACTCGTCGTCGTCGGCGATCTCGGGCGGCGGCACATCGAATGAGCGACGCCACAGCATGAACTGCTCCGGGCCGAATTCGGCGAGGGTCTGCGCCTTGTCCTTACCCTGCAGCGCGCCGTAGTGGCGCTCGTTGAGGCGCCAGGTGCGGGTCACGGGGATCCACAGCCGATCGGCCGCATCGAGCGCGATGTTGGCGGTCTGAATCGCACGGCTGAGCACCGAGGTGTGCAGCACGTCGGGCAGCAGTCCCGCTTCGGCGAGGAGCTCGCCGCCGCGCTTGGCCTCGGCCTTGCCGAGTTCTGTCAGGCGCACATCGACCCAACCGGTGAAGAGGTTCAGCTCGTTCCACTCGCTCTGGCCGTGGCGGAGCAGGATCAACGTATAAGGCTCGGTCATGCGCCCATGATATCGACGCCAGGTGACGCTCACTCCCTGCTTCGTGGAGGCCTTCCCGACTTCGTGGAGGCATTCCCGACATCATGGAGGGATGACCGCGCAGCACCCGCCCGCACGCCGTCCTTCCGCGGGTCGCCCCGTCGGGCAGGCGACACGCGGGACGACGGGCACGAACAGGCTGCGACGCAACGACCGATATCTTGCCGGTCTGCCGGCGCTCCGCCGGACCGATGATCCGCTCGTCGTGGATCTGGGATTCGGCGCGAGCGCCGTCACGGCGCTGGAACTCTGGACGCGTCTGGCGCGCGTCCGCCCCGATGTCGAGGTCATCGGCGTCGAGATCGATCCCGAGCGCGTGGCGCGTGCGCGTGAACAGCTCGCCGCGGTCCGTACGGGTACGACACCGTTCGCCCCTGACGCAAGGGTCCGGTTCGAGCCCGGCGGCTTCGAACTCCCCCTCCCCGGCGGACGCAGACCCGCCCTCGTTCGCGCGATGAACGTGCTGCGCCAGTACGAAGAAGGGCAGGTCCCGGATGCCTGGGCCCTGACATCCGCTCGGCTCCAACCCACGGGTGCGCTCATCGAAGGCACCTGCGATGAGGTCGGTCGTGTCTGTTCCTGGGTCGATGTCGATCCAGGCGGCGAGCCGGTGCGCTTGACCATCGCGCTGCGGCTCACCGACCTCGATCTGCCCTCGATCGTCGCCGAGCGGCTCCCGAAGGCGCTCATCCACCGCAATGTCCCCGGCGAGCGCGTACACGCCGTGCTGTCTGCGCTCGACACGGCGTGGACTCGTGCCGCTCCCCTGGGCGTCTTCAGCGCGCAGCAACGCTGGATCGCCGTCGTCGAAGCGCTGCGTGCAACGGGTGTGCCGGTGCTCGGCGGACGCACCCGTTGGCGGCTGGGGGAACTGACCCTGCCGTGGTCGGCCGTCGCCCCCGGCTGATCGGCGAGGTCAGATCTGCGAGGTCTGACCTGCGAGGTCAGAGACGCGGGATCGCGGCTCGTGCCTGATCGGCGGGCATACCCGCGCCGATCAGAAGATCGACGACGAACGGACGCAGCGCCGCGATGAGGTTCTGATCGCCGAAGCCTGCGCCCGGCACCACTTCGGTGGGATCGAGATGGTGCGCGATGCCGGTGAGGGCCTCTTGCGCAACGGGCTCGAGTGAGATGTCTGCCAGCGATTGCTCGACGAGCGACGCCCCGCGGCCGAGGGAGAGCACAAGATCTGCGGCGACGGGACGCGGGATGCCGTCGTCCACGAGGTATGCCGTCCGTCGCGCGACGACACGCAGGTTGCGGGTCGCAAGGTCCATGGCGGCCAGCACGCGCTCGGCGCGCGCCAACTCTTCCCGGCTGGTCCACAGCCACGGCGAGATGCGTGCGATGGCCACGGATGAATCGAGGGTCTCGCGCCACGCCCGAACGAGAGGATCGAGCGCGCGCGCCTTCTGCAGCCCGCGTTCGGCACGGGCCCGGTCGCCCTGGCGCAGCGCGACCGCAAGGCTCATCACGGCGCCGTCGAACGCGCGGAAAAGCGTCGCAGTATCCCGGCGCGCTTCCCCACGCGGGCTGCGCGGGATCAACGCCGTCGCCAACAGGGCCGCCACTCCCCCGACGACGCCGTCGAGCATGCGCGAGAACGGCACGCTCGTCGAGGCGGGGATGATCAGCACGATGAGGGACTGGATCGCGGCGGCGATCGCGAAACTCGCCTGGGGCGAGAGGAATCGTGCGACCACGAGGGTAAGTGCCAGGGCGAGTCCCACCTGCCACCATCCCCGTCCCGCGACAAGCAGCAGGACCTCGGCGATCAGAATGCCGAGGATCATCCCGATGACCGTCTCGAGAACGCGACGAGGGCGGGCATCGCGCACGAGTCCCAGGCTCGCGACGGTCACCGTCCCGGCGAGCAGCGGGGTCTGATGCCCGACGACGAAATAAGCGAACGCGTACGCGGCCGTCGCCGCGACGACGATCTGGATGATCGGCAACGCCGCGTTCTGGACACGGCGTGCGCCCGGTCGCGGGTCGAAGCGATCACGCAACCGCACGGGTATGGCGGTCGTGATGGGCGGGAGCGGCTCGGGCTCTGGAACGCCCGAACCGGAACGACCGGGGCCGTCGGTCACGCGCGGGCGCGCGCCGAAAGCCGCGGCAGGCGCGGGACGGATGCCTCGGCTCCCGCTCCCGGCGGGACGATGACCTCCTGCGCCGCAATGACGGTCTCGTCGCCCGCCGCGACCGTCAGAGTCGCGTCGATCGGCAGGGTGCGCTTGACAACGGCGAGCGCGATCGGGCCGAGCTCGTGATGGAGGGCCGCCGATGTGACGCGGCCGACCTCCGTGCCGGCCAGCGAAACGGGCGCACCCGGCTCGGGCAGGACCGCATCGCTGCCGTCGAGGTGCAAGAACACCAGACGGCGCGGCGGATGGCCGAGGTTGTGAACCTTCGCGACGGTTTCCTGCCCTCGATAACAGCCCTTGTCGAGATGCACGGCCGAGCGCAACCAGTCGAGTTCGTGCGGCAGCGTCCGCTCATCGACCTCGTTCGCGCGGCGGGGTCGCCACGCCGCGATGCGGAGCGCTTCGGCGGCGATCAACCCGGCGGCATCGACGTCCGCGGAGCGGCGGATCGCGGCGGCGATGTCAGCGGCAGCATCCGTCGTCACGATTGTTTGGCGCCAGTTCCAGTCGGCACCGGGATGCGGGCCCGCGGCGTACTGGTGTCCTCCTACGGCGACGTGCGACCACGGGTCGATCCACACGAGCGACACACCCGCGGGCGCGTGCACGCGGGGCGTGATCAGGGCCTCGGCCGTACCACCACCGAACGAGCCGAGCACGGTCAGATCGGCTTCGCGGGTCACGACGACCTGCGCGCGGAACACCATTCTCTTCAGCCAGGTTGCGAGCGCTTCGGCGCTGGCAGTATCGGCCATGAGCCACGTGGTCACGCCGTCGTCCAGGACGGATGCCGCATGCTCCACGTGCCCGTGCGGATCAAGGATGAGCAGCTCAGTCGCGCGGCCTGGCTCGAGGCGCGCCAGGTGCTGCGAGGTGATCGAGTCGAGCCAGGTCAGCCGGTCGGCCCCCGTCACCGACAGGACGACACGGTCGCCGAGGTGGACGATCGCGCGTCCCTCGGCGAGCAGTCGCTGCTCACGCAGGAAGGTGCCGAAGTGCAGTGGCGCTCCGCCTGATTCGGTGGCGGCCGACTCGTCGGTGACGGCGCCCGGGAGCGCGGCGAACGCAGAGGTCATCAGTCGGCCTTCGCGAGACGTGCGGACGCATGGCTGCGTAGTTCGGTGCCGAGCGCGGCGATGTCCCACGCCCAGAGCAGGTGGCCGTCCACGAGTCCGTACAACCGCGTCGCGGCGGCGTAGTGCTTCGCACCCAAGGGGCGCACCACGGCATCCGTCGCAAGATCGATCCGAGGTCCTGTCACATGTCCCAGGTACAGCTCGGAGATACCGTCCGAGTGGACGATCGCGGCCTCGATCTCGAAGCCGCCCTCGGCGACGCGCAACGCCTCGACGTCGTCGACGGTTCGCGGCGGCGCAGGCGAGAGAGCAGGAAGCAGACCGGGACCGGCATCGGCGTCACCGAGGGGGCGGGCGAGACGCCAGTACCCCGTTTCGGCGACCAGTTGCACCCCGGTCCCCTCGTCCGAGGACATCCACGCGGTTGCGGAGTAATTGAGGTAATCGCCGCCGTCGTGGCTGAAACTCACACGATGGGCGAACTCACCCGCGTAGCGATGACCTGCCGCCTCATAGTCGATCACACCGGTTCCCTCCCACACCCCGACCAACCACGAGAGCGGTACGAGGTCGGCGGGTAGGTCTGTCGGCAGATCGATCACGGTCGGGCCGCTCAGCGCTGGCCGCGATAGAGGTTGACGATCACCACGCCCGAAACGAACGCGATCGCCAGGGATGCCAGAGCGAGGAGACCCACGAAGAAGATCTCAAGAGCGAGGAGGTCCATGCTCATACTCTAGCCCGCCGGGGCGCACCGGGATCAGCCCGGAAGACCCGTCAGCCGGGAATGATCGTGGCGACGCCGACGGCGACGGAGACGACTCCGAGTGCGACGAGAGCCCCGAGCACACTCGCCGCGACGCGCCGGATGAAGCCGGTCGAGCGCCCATACGCGAGCTGCACGCCGAAAGAGAGGAGCAGGCTCGCCGCCAGCGCGAGGACGAACCATTGCGCCTGATATGCCGCGGGCACGAAGATCGCCACCGCGACACCGCCGAGAAGCGCCGCGATCCAGATCGCAGCGATACCGCCGACGCTCGAGCGGGGAGCGAGTTCGGGTGCGGACATGCCTTCATCTTCCCTCACCGAGGCGGCCCGCGCGAGCTCGAAACGACCGGCGCGCGGTCCCATTCCCGCGGGCGGCGTAAGATGGGGGGCCACGACGGCCCTGGGGGCGTCGCCGAGAGGAAACGCGTGGCCCAACTGCTCGTCCTGAGTTCCGCACACGGCAGCGGTCCTGTTCTGCCGTCCCTCGAACTCTTGAGCCATCGTGTTCGGCAGATCCCGGCCGAGCCCGCACAGCTCGTCAACGCACCGAGCGCTGACGTCATCTTCGTCGATGCCAGAACCGACCTCGTCGGCGCGAAGTCCCTCTGCAAGATCCTCAACACGACCGGTCTCGACGCGCCTCTCATGCTCGTCGTCACGGAGGGTGGGCTGACCGCGGTCAGCACCGACTGGGGTGTGGATGATGTGATCCTCGTCAGCGCCGGGCCCGCAGAGGTCGACGCCCGCGTCCGCCTGGCGATGGGTCGCATGACGCAGGAACAGGTCTCGACACGCATCCAGACATCCGGCATCACGATCGATGAGTCCTCGTACTCGGCGAAGGTCCACGGGAAGCCGCTCGATCTGACCTACAAGGAGTTCCAACTCCTGCACTTCTTCGCCACCCATCCCTCCCGCGTCTTCACACGCGAGCAGTTGCTGAGCGAGGTGTGGGGCTACGACTACTTCGGAGGCACTCGGACCGTCGACGTGCACGTGCGACGCCTGCGCGCCAAGCTCGGCGATCTCGAACAACTCATCGGCACCGTCCGCAACGTGGGATACCGCTTCAACGTGTACGAGGACGATCAGCTTCCCACCGGCAGCGGCCGCAAAGGCTGACTCCCGGGGCCGTCCGGTTTACCCGCTGGACACCTGCGCCCTGCAATGATGGAGCATGCTTGAATCCTCGATCCTGGATGCTGGTCTGGGCGATGCCGACGACGACGATTTTGATGAGGCCGTCGAGGCGTTCGACTCGCAACTTCCCGAGAACAGATACCTCGACCGCGAACTGAGTTGGCTGGCCTTCAACCAGCGCGTTCTCGAACTCGCCGAAGACCCGCTGGTGCCCGTGCTCGAGCGCGCGAACTTCCTGGCGATCTTCGCCAGCAACCTCGATGAGTTCTTCATGGTGCGCGTCGCGGGACTCAAGCGCCGCATCCTCACGGGACTCGCGGTCCCGACGAACGTCGGCCGGTCGCCCACCGAAGTCCTGGCGGACATCTCGGCCGAGGCCTACCGTCTGCAGCTGCGCCACGCCGAGGCATGGCGCTCCGTCGTGCAGCCCGACCTCGCCGCAGCGGGCATCGAGGTCGTGTCGTGGGACTCCCTCGGTGACGACGACCGCGTCACGCTGTACGAGTACTTCCAGACGCAGGTCTTCCCGGTACTCATGCCCCTCGCCGTCGACCCCGCGCATCCGTTCCCCTATATCTCGGGCCTCTCGCTCAACCTGGCCGTGCGCATCCGCAACGCCCGCACCGGCCGTCAGGAGTTCGCACGCCTGAAGGTCCCGCCGATGCTGCCGCGGTTCGTCGAGGTCCCGGGAGCAGCGGGCCCGGGACGCGGACGCTACCTGCCCCTCGAAGACCTGATCTCGAACAACCTCATCGACCTCTTCCCGGGTATGGAGGTCCTCGACCACCACGCCTTCCGCCTCACCCGCAACGAAGACATGACGATCGAAGAGGACGAGAGCGAGAACCTCATCCAGGCGCTCGAGGCGGAGCTGCTGCGACGCCGGTTCGGCCCGCCGATCCGTCTCGAGATCACCGACGATATGGATGAGGTGACGCTCGGTCTGCTGATCCGCGAACTCGACATCACCGAGCAGCAGGTGTTCCGTCTGCACGGCCCCTTGGACCTGCGCGGCCTGTTCGACCTGTCGCGCATCGCGCGGCCCGACCTGCACTACCCGCCCCACGTCCCCACGACGGCGCTGCCTTTCCAGCCTGGCGACAACAACGAGCGGGCCGATATCTTCTCGGCGATCCGCCAGGGCGACGTGCTGGTGCACCACCCGTACGAATCGTTCGCGACGAGCGTGCAGGCGTTCCTCGAGCAGGCGGCGAAAGACCCGCACGTGCTCGCGATCAAGCAGACTCTCTATCGCACCTCGGGTGACAGCCCCATCGTCGAGGCCCTGATCGACGCCGCCGAGGCCGGCAAACAGGTGCTCGCGCTGGTCGAGATCAAGGCGCGCTTCGATGAGGCCGCGAACATCGTCTGGGCCCGCAAGCTCGAAAAGGCGGGCGTACACGTCGTCTACGGCCTGGTCGGGCTGAAGACGCACTGCAAGCTCGCGCTCGTCATCCGCGAAGAGGGCGGCGTGCTGCGTAGCTACAGCCACGTCGGCACCGGCAACTACAACCCGAAGACGAGCCGCATCTACGAAGACTTCGGGCTCTTCACCGCCGACGATCAGGTCGGTCGCGACCTGACGCGCCTGTTCAATGAGCTCTCCGGCTACGCGATCGAGAAGAAGTTCAAGCGCCTGCTCGTCGCGCCGCTGCACCTGCGCAAGGGTCTGCTGCGCCTGATCGACAAGGAGCGCCGCAACGCGCTCGCCGGCAAGCCCGCGAAGATCCGCTTCAAGGTCAACTCGATGGTCGACGAGCAGATCATCGACGCGCTGTACCGCGCGAGCCAGGCCGGCGTCCAGATCGAGATCTGGGTGCGCGGCATCTGTTCGCTCAAGCCCGGCATCGAGGGAGTCAGCGACAACATCACGGTGCGGAGCATCCTGGGCCGCTACCTCGAGCACTCGCGGATCTTCGCGTTCGAGGCGGGTGGAGACCACCAGGTGTACATCGGCAGCGCCGACATGATGCACCGCAACCTCGACCGCCGCGTCGAGGCCCTCGTGCGCGTCGTCGCCCCCGCACACCTCAAGGAACTCGACGATCTGTTCGACCTGGCGATGAGCGACGGCACGAGTTCGTGGTGGCTCGGCCCCGAGGGAGCGTGGACCCGTCACAGCCTGGACGCCGACGGGCGTCCGCTCGTCGACATCCAGGACAAGACGATGCACGACGTCCAGCGCCGCCGACGCGCGCGGGCGGTCCGATGACGGACACCGCCGTTTACGCGGCGGGCGCGGTGATCTGGCGGCTGGTCGAGGGCAAGCTGCACATCCTCGTGATCCACCGCACGGCATACGCCGATGTGACCCTCCCCAAGGGCAAGGTCGATCCCGGCGAGATGCTCGCCGAGACGGCCGTGCGCGAGGTGTTCGAAGAGACCGGCATTCGAGTTGCACTCGGCATCCCGGTGGGCGTTTCGCGCTATCGGATGCCGAACAAACGGCAGAAGATCGTGCACTACTGGTCCGCACAGGCCACGGATGACGCGATCCGCGCTTCGCGATTCGTGCCGAACAAAGAAGTGGCCGCCCTCGAATGGGTGACCCCGAAGCGCGCGCGCACCTACCTCAGCTACCCGGTGGATCTGGAGATCCTGGACGCGTTCTTGAAGTTCGTCGACGACGGCGTGCTCCGGACGTTCCCCCTGATCGTGCTGCGACACGGCAAGGCGGTCAGCCGAGACTCGTGGAGCGGACCGGATGCGCTGCGCCCCCTGACCGCGCGCGGCACCCGCCAGGCCCACGCGATCGTTGGACCGCTCCTCGCGTTCGGAGCCCGCCGGGTGATCTCGTCGGACGCCGTGCGCTGCGTGACGACCGTCACCTCCCTCGCCGCCGCTCTCGGTAAGCCCGTGCGGCGCACGGAACTGATCAGCCAGGACGCGTGGGAGCAGGGGCGTGCAGACATCCGCGCCGTCGTGGGAAAGCGCGTGCGCTCCGGAAAGCCGGCCGTCCTCTGCAGCCACGGTCCGGTGCTGCCCGAGATCATGAGCGAGATCGCCCTCGCGACGGGCACGCTCCGCGGGTCGTACCTCGGCAGCGCCTCGACGCTGGATTTCGCGGCATTCTCGGTCGTCCATCTCTCGGCGACGAATCCCGGATCGGGCATCGTCGCGATCGAAACGCACACCCCCAAGGAGTGAGCGCGCGGCCCGGAAGCACGCTGCTCGCGGGGGTGCGGGTGGCCTGGCAGACGGTCCCGCCCGGGGGGACCCGCCGAGATGTTGCAGACGCCCTGGTCGCGCGCATCGCGACCGCGTCGACGGGCAGTCCGGTCATCGTGGGCCGCCGATGCGAGCGCTGCGGTGCCTCGGATCACGGACGTCCGGTCGTCAGCGGGGCACCGATCCAGGCGAGCGTGTCGTACACGGCCGACGTGGCGGTGGTCGCCGTCGCGGACGCCTGCCGAGTCCTCGCGCTCGGAATCGACGCCGAACGCGGGACCGGGACGAGCGAGGATGGGCTGCGAGGGCTGATCACCGCGGGGAAGCGCACCTCGCTCCGCCGCTGGACGCGCGTCGAGGCGGTGCTGAAGGCCGACGGCCGCGGACTGTCGGTGGAACCGGGGCGCGTGCGGATCGAGCGGTCACTCCACGGAGTCCACGGAAGCATCGCTGGCGACAGCGCAGCACGCGGTGTCACAACGGCACGCGGTGCCCTCGGCATCCGTCCCCGTCTGCTGCGGGTGCGCGGACCGCGGGGCATCGTGATCTCGCTCGCGGTCGCCTCAGTCTGAGACCGGACGGAGGGACGGCAGCCGTGTCTGCGACAGCCAACTCATGAAGAGGTCCGCGAGTGGTGCATCCGCGACCGCCTCCGCGCACACCACGAAATCCTCCGTCGTGGCGAGTCCGTGGCGATGGTCGGCACACCATCGGCGCAGGATCTCGAAGAACGTCACGTCCCCCACCAGCAGGCGAAGGGCGTGGAGCGTCAGCGCGCCACGCTTGTAGACGCGGTCGTCGAACATGAGGTCGGGGCCGGGGTCGGACAGCAGCAGGTCCTGCGGCGATGCCTGCAGCATCGCGTGGTGGAATGCGGCGCACGCCGCGACGGACGGGCCACCGGATGCCTCGGACCAGATCCACTCGGCGTAGCAGGCGAACCCTTCGTTCAACCAGATGTCTCGCCAGTGCGCCAGCCCGACACTGTTGCCGAACCACTGATGGGCGAGTTCGTGCGCGATCAGGCGCTCTTCCGAGCCCTCGAGGTGGTTCGAGCCGAACGTCGCCATTCCCTGCGCCTCGAGCGGGATCTCAAGCGCATCGGCGGTCACGACGACGTCGTAGCGTGCGAAGGGATAGGGACCGAACGCGCGCTGGAAGACCCGCATCATCTCGGGCAGATCCGCGAATGCCGTACGCACGGGAACGGAAAGCGCCCGCGGATGATGCACGGCTCCCGGCACGCCATCGAGGTCGACGATCGTCTCGACATAGTGGCCGATCTGCACCGCGACCAGGTAGGTCGGGGTCGGCGCGGGCTGCTCGAACACCCAGGTCGCGGCGCCACCCGCACGCCCGAACGAGACCCGCTCGCCCGTCGCGACCACGCTGTAAGCGGCATCCGTGGTGACAGCGATTCGATAGGTCGCCTTGTCGTCGGGCCTGTCGTTGCAGGGAAACCACGTCGGCGCGCCCGTCGGCTGCGCCGCGACGAGGGCGCCATCCTCCAGCTCTTCCCATCCGATCGTGCCCCACCGCGACCGGCGCGGCGTCGGCGCCCCGGCGTAGGCGAACTCGACCGAGAACCGCTCGTCGAGCGCGATCGGAGTGCTGGGGGTGACGCGGATCATCCGCGGGCCCTGGCGGTATGCCGTCCGGCGGTCGCCGTCGACGCGCACCTTCGAGGCCTGCAGCCCCACGAGGTCGACCGTGAACGAGCGGATGGGACGCCGGGCCACCGCATTCAGGACAACCCGCCCCACGAGTCGGTTGGTGGACGGCTTGTACGTGATCGCGATGTCGTACGACTCCACGTCGTACGACAGGTCCCCGCTCTGCGGCGCATAGGCGTCGGGCGCCGGCAATTGGGCGCCGGTCATCGGGCGCTCATCAGTGCGAGCTCGTCTGGTACGAGCGAACCTTGACCGCTCGCCAGGGACCGATCGGGTTGCCACTCCAGCGGCTGCCGATCGGAACCGTCTCGCCGCGCATCACGAGCGAAGCCGGCCCGACAGTCGCGTGCGCGCCGATCGAGGCGGCGGGCAGGATCACGCTGTGCGGGCCGAGCGTTCCGCCGGGTTCGATCGTGACGACATCCATGCTCATGATCCGATCATGGAATAGGTGCGTCTGCACAACGCAACCCCGGTTGACCGTGGATGCATCGCCCAGTGTGACGAGGTCGGGCTCGGGCAACCAGTAGCTTTCGCACCAGACGCCGCGGCCGATCTTCACGCCGAGCGAACGCAACCACACGGCGAGCGCGGGAGTACCCGTCGCGGCGCGGGCGAACCACGGCGCTGCGACCATCTCGACGAAGGTGTCGGACACCTCGGTGCGCCACACGAAACTCGACCACAGGGGTTTCTCGCCCGCGTGGATGACGCCCACGAGCGCCCACTTCGCGAGCGTCGAAACACCCGCGGCTGCCGCCCCCGCAACGAGCAGAACGACACCCGACAGCAGCACGGCGACGATCGCCCCACACGTCTGCACCAGCAGGGCGAGGACGAACAGCACACCGAGGCCGATCGCGCAGGTCACGATGACGGGCACGATGCGGCACAACTCCCACAGCGCGCGGGCGACCCGCAGCCCCGTGCGCGGCTGATAGGTGCGACTCTCGTCGGCGTCACTGGATACGCGGCGCAGGCGCACGGCGGGCGAGCCGAGCCACGAAGTCCCGGGTTTGGCCTTGAGAGGCGCCGCCGACAGCACGGCGACCAACCCACCCTTCGGCACACGGTGTCCCGGGGCCGCCATGCCCGAGTTGCCGAGGAATGCGCGTTTGCCGATCTTGACCGGCCCGATACGGATCCACCCACCGCGCAGCTCGTATGACGCGACCATCGTGTCGTCGGCGAGAAAAGCTCCGTCTTCGATCGTCGTCATCGCGGGGATGAGCAGAACCGTGGATGCTTCAACATCGCGACCGACGTGTGCCCCCAGCATCCGCAGCCAGACCGGTGTGAACAGGCTCGAGTACAGCGGGAACAGGATCGTGCGCGAGGAGTCGAGCAGACGCTCGATCGTCCAGGCTCGCCATCCCATCGCACTCCGCACGGGGAACGTGCCCTCGAGGAGGCCCCGCTGAAGGAGCCGCACGAGGATGACGACGGATGCCGCGAACACCAGGCCGGTGACCAGCACCGCGGGAACGAGCCAAGCGAATGCGGCGAGTGCCGCCATCCCGAGCGAGTCGGCCCCGCGCATGCCCGCCGCCAGAACGAGCGCACCGAGCGCGAATGCCAGCAGGGGCAGCAGCGCCAGCAGGGCCGACGAGGCCGCATACGCCCACAGCCAGCGCGTGGGCGCGGGCGGGCGCTCGCGCGGCCAGTCCTCGGCGGCACCGCCGACCCGCTCGGCGGGCGAACCGGCCCAGCGCTGATCGGCCCGCACGCGGCCGAACACCGCCGACCCTGGCGCGATCTCGGCCCGACGACCGATGCGCGTGCCGGGAGCGAGTGTGCTGCGCGCGCCGATCGTCGCCTCGGCCCCGATGCGTACCTCGCCGATCCGCACGACATCGCCGTCGATCCAGTAGCCCGTCAGATCCACCTCGGGTTCGATGCTCGCGCCGTCGCCGATCTGCAGCATTCCCGTGACCGGTGGCAGCGTGTGCATGTCGACGTCGCGGCCGATCTTCGCGCCGAGCGCTCGAGCGTAGTAGCTGATCCACGGGGCCCCGGCGAGACCCACGGCATCCACCTGGTCGGCGATCTGCTCCGCCAGCCAGAGCCGGATGTGCACATGTCCGCCGCGGGGGTGGTCACCCGGCCGCACCCCGGCGAGCAGGACGCGAGCGGCGGCCGCCGAGATGGCCATCCGTCCGAACGGTGTGGCGAAGACCAGCAGCGCCGGAACGAGCACCCACCAGTCCACGGTCGGGAGCGCCTCGAAACCCGGAACGAGGCGCAAGAGAGCGCCCGCGGTCACGAGGTAGATCAGCCAGCGAACGCCACTGAGGATGAAGAGGGGAACACCCATGATCGTCTGCAGGATCTGCGTCGAGCGGGGTGTCGGAGCGGGCTCGCGGTACGTTCCCACCGCTTCTTCGCCGAGCGGTCCGAGAGCCTTCGCCATGGCGCCGAGGCGCGGCAGGTCATAGATGTCGGCGACGGCGAACTCGGGCGAGCGTACCCGGATCTTCGAGACGAGCTGAGCCGCGGCGAGCGAGCCACCGCCCAGGTCGAAGAAGTCGGCGTCTGCATCGGGAACCGACACCCCGAGCACCGCCCGCCACTGTTCGGCCAGCCATGCTTCGACACCGGTCAGCGTTGATTCCTCCGTCGGCATACCGACCAGCGGCCACGGCAGCGCGGCCTTGTCGACCTTGCCCGAGGTACGAACGGGCAGGTCGTCCACGACCGCGAGAAGCGGCACCATCGGGGCGGGCAGGGTCGCAGCGAGCTCGGCGCGCGCGGCCTGACGGTCGAACCCCTCATCGACGACGAGGTAGCCGACCAGGATGTCGACTCCCGCATCCGTCCGCCGCACCGCCACCGCGGCGCCCCCAACATGGGGCAAGGCTTGCAACGCGGCCTCGACCTCACCCAGTTCGATGCGGCGGCCGCCGATCTTGACCTGGTCGTCGGCGCGCCCCTGGAAGACGAGCCCGGCGGGGTCGTATCGCACGAGGTCACCCGAGCGGTAGGCGCGGTCCCAGCCGAGCGAGGGCATCGGGGCGTATTTCTCCGCGTCCTTCGCGGGATCGAGATAGCGCGCCAGGCCCACTCCCCCGATGATCAGTTCGCCGACCTCGCCCTCGTCGACGGCCGCTCCCTCGGCGTTCACGACCGCGAGCGCCCAGCCGTCGAGGGGCAGCCCGATCCGCACCGGCGGCGCGCCATCCATGAGGGCGGCGCAGGCGACGACCGTCGCCTCGGTCGGACCGTACGTGTTCCAGACCTCGCGCCCCTCTTCTGTGAGGCGGGCCGCGAGTTCGGGCGGGCAGGCCTCGCCACCGAAGATCAGCAGACGGACGTTCTCGATCGACTCGGCGGGCCAGAGCGCGGCCAGCGTGGGAACGGTCGAGACCACCGTGATCTGCTGCCGCACGAGCCACGGGGCGAGGTCTTCGCCCGACCGCACGAGCGCGCGCGGCGCGGGCACCAGGCACGCTCCATGCCGCCAGGCAAGCCACATCTCTTCGCACGAGGCATCGAACGCGACCGACAGGCCTGCGAGAACACGATCGCCCGGACCGAGCGGGTCGTCCTGAAGGAACAGTGCGGCCTCGGCATCGACGAACGCGGCGGCCGAGCGGTGGCTGACCGCGACGCCCTTCGGCGTGCCCGTCGAACCCGAGGTGAAGATCACCCACGCGTCGTCGTCCTCGGTCGGCGGCGGCACCGCCACGACGGCGTGCGTGCTGGGGTGCGGGACATCACCCGCGAAGAGGGCGGATGGCTCGGGCGCCGCGTCCGCGATCGTCGGCCGAAACTCGCCCGTCCCTTCGACCACCCCGCGCACGGCCGCCTCACCGAAGACGAGTACCGCACGCTCTTCGGGGTCGTCCGCGTCGACCGGCACGTACGACGCCCCGGCAGCGATCACGCCGAGGATCGAGATGTACAGCTCTTTGGTGCCCGACGGCATCCGCACGCCGACGCGGTCACCGCGGCGCACTCCGGCCTCATGCAGCCGCGCCGCGGTGCGGCCCACGCGTGCCATCAGCTCCCGGTAGCTCAGCGCACCCGAACCATCGTCGATCGCCGACGCCTCGGGGTACCGCGCGGTGGTCGCGCGCAGGATGTCGAGAAGCGTGCGCTCTGCGGGTGCGTGGGCACGCCGGTCGAGCTCCGGCTGGCGCGATTCGGGCGCGGACACCGGGGCGGCGGGGTCGGTCACGTCAGCTCGAGAGTAGGTCGATCAGCTGCGCCTTGGTGAGGCGCGAGTAGCCCGTGTGTCCGGCTTCGCGAACGCGGACACGCAGGAGCGCGACGGACAGGCGGGCCAGGTCGGGGTCGTCGACGGCGGACGCATCGGATGCCTCGACGGGCGCCGCGGCCGGGTCGCTGTCCTGAGGCTCGTCGGCCGGAACATCCTGCGGCTCGAGCGCTGCCACGGCCTTGTCCGCATCGGCGGCCGCGCGACGGGCCGCCTTGTCAGCCTTCGCCGCCGCTTTCTTCAAGGCCTTGGCGGACGCAGCTTGTTGCTTCGCCTCGGCCTCGGCGCGCGCGGCGTCAGCCGCGGCACGCTCGGCTTCGGCCTTCAGGGCCGCCTTGCGCTCGACCTTGGCCAGCGCGACCGCCGTGGCCTTGCGAACCTGGGCCGCGGCGTCCTTCGCCTTGGCCGCGACCTTGGCGGGCTTCTTGCGGAGGGTCTTCTTCGAGACATCCGATCGCGCTTCCGCCTCGGCCGCGAGCTCACGCACCTTCTTGGCGGCCTTCGACGGGAAGTCCTTCGCGGCCTTGCGCGCCTGCTTAGCGGCCTTCGCCGCGTCGTCGATCGCGGCTCGCGCGGCCTGCTCTTTTTTGCTGGTCTGGGGCATGGCGCACAGCATATTCCGCCCTGGTGAACGGTCCCGCCGCGCCCGATCCCGTTCACCTCCCGTTCACCACTCTGGCCCACTCTCTTAAGGCGTCGCTCCTACCGTCGCTGTGTGCCCTGCACCGGGACACGCCCTGTCAACGGATCGAACGGAAACACAGTGAAGATCACCCGAATCTCGCGGATCGCGGCCCTCGGCGCCGTCGCCGCCCTTGCCCTTGCCGGCTGCGCCTCGAACGAGGCCGGCGGCAGCACCAGCGAAGCCCCCGCCGAAAGCACCCTCAGCGGCGAGCTCGTCGGCTCCGGCGCGTCCTCGCAAGAAGTCGGCGTCCAGGCCTGGGCCGCCGGGTTCCAGACCGTCAACGAGGGCGTCACCGTCACTTACGACCCGTCCGGCTCCGGCGCCGGTCGCGAGTCCTTCCAGGCCGGTGCCGTCGGGTTCGCCGGCTCTGACCGCGCCTTCTCGGCCGAAGAGATCGCCGAGGGCCCCTTCGACGGTTGCGTCGAAGGCACCGGCATCATCGAGATCCCGTCCTACATCTCGCCCATCGCCGTCATCTTCAACCTCGAGGGCATCGACAGCCTGAACATGGACGCCGCGACCATCGCGGGCCTGTTCGCCGGCACGATCACCAACTGGAACGACCCGGCGATCGCCGCGCTCAACGAGGGCGTCGACCTTCCCGATCTGGCCGTGACGCCGGTGCACCGCGCCGACGACTCGGGCACGACCGAGAACTTCACCGACTACCTGTTCCAGGCCGCACCCGACGTGTGGACCGAAGAGCCCGATGGCGTGTGGCCCTTCTCCACCGGTGAGGCTGCCCAGGGCACCTCTGGTGTCGTCTCGGCCGTCGAGGCCGGCCAGGGCGCCGTCACGTACGCCGACGCGTCGCGCGCCGAGGGCTTCGGCACCGTCGCGGTGCAGATCGGTGACGAGTTCGTCGAGTTCTCGCCCGAGGCCGCCGCGGCGATCGTGGACGCGTCGCCCGTCGCCGAGGGACGCACCGCGGGTGACCTCGCGATCGAGCTCGACCGCACGCCCGACGAGGCCGCGTACCCGATCGTTCTGGTCAGCTACATGATCGCGTGCGAGGAGTACGTCGACGCGGCAACCGCACCGCTCGTCAAGGGCTTCCTCGAGTACGTCATCAGCCCCGAGGGCCAGGACGAGTCGGCTGCCGCAGCCGGCAGCGCCCCGATCTCGGACATGCAGCGCGAGAACATGCAGGCCGCGCTGGACCTGATCGTCGTCGAGTAATACCCGTGCCCGGCCCGCGAGCAATCGCGGGCCGGGCACACCCCTTACGCCTCGTACAACCCGAGAACAGGATGAGATGACCACCACCGCGCCCCCCGCCATCAAGGCGAAGCAGCGCCCGGGCGACCGCTGGTTCTCGGGGACCGCCCTCTTCGCGGGATCGATGATCCTCGTCACCCTCGCCGCCGTCACGATCTTCCTGGTGATTCAGTCGCTCCCGGGTCTGACCGCGACCAGCGAAGACGCATCCGTCCTGACCACGAACTTCTGGGACTACGTCTGGCCGCTCGCATTCGGCACGGTCTGGGCCTCGTTCCTCGCCCTCCTGATGGCCGTCCCCCTCTCGGTCGGCGTCGCCCTGTTCATCTCGCACTACGCACCGCGCCGACTGGCCCAGGGCCTCGGCTATGTCGTCGACCTGCTCGCGGCCGTCCCCTCGGTCGTCTTCGGCCTCTGGGGCATCCTCGTTCTAGCCCCCGCCGTCCAGCCCATCTACAGCTGGTTCGTCGAGAACGCCAGCTGGTTCCCCCTGTTCGCGGGCCCGGTGTCGAGCACCGGCCGCACGATCTTCACGGCCGCCATGGTGCTCGCCGTCATGGTCGTCCCGATCATCACCGCCATCTGCCGCGAGATCTTCCTGCAGACCCCCGTCCTCCACGAAGAGGCCGCCCTTGCCCTCGGTGCGACGCGGTGGGAGATGGTCCGCATGGCCGTCTTCCCCTTCGGCCGCAGCGGCATCGTCTCGGCTTCGATGCTCGGCCTCGGCCGCGCCCTCGGTGAGACCATGGCGGTCGCACTCGTCCTCTCGGCCACGGGCGTCGTGACGTTCCGACTCTTCACCCCCGAGAACCCCAGCACGATCCCCGCGAACATCGCCCTCACCTTCCCCGAGGCCTATGGCACGAACATCAACGTTCTGATCGCGACGGGCCTCATCCTCTTCATCCTCACCTTTGCGGTGAACGCCCTCGCGCGATACTTCGTCAACCGCCGCAAGGAATTCTCGGGAGCCAACTGACATGACCCTCACGACTGCTCCCTCGTCTTCCACATCCCCCGCGTCTCCCAGCGGCCTCACGAACGGTCGCCTCCCGAAGGGTTCCCCCTGGGGCATCCTCGGTCTCAGCGCGGTGGTCAGCGCGATCCTCTTCGCCGTCCTCGGCATCGCCAGCGGTGCGGGGTTCAACGTCGCCGGATTCGCCGTCATCACCGTCCTGCTGTACCTCGCTCTGATCACCATCGTGTCGACAATGGTCGAGGGGCGCCGCAAGGCGGTCGATCGCCTCGTCACGGGGATCGTGACGGCCGCCTTCGCGCTCGCGATGGTGCCCCTCATCTCGCTCGGGTTCACCGTCCTCACGAACGGTATCGCCGGCATCTCCGCGGACTTCTTCTCGTCATCGATGCGCAACGTCGTCGGTGAGGGTGGTGGCGCACTGCACGCCATCATCGGCACCCTCCTCATCACCCTCGCCGCGGCCGTCATCTCGATCCCGATCGGCCTCTTCACGGCGATCTACTTGGTCGAGTACGGCCGTGGGAAGCTCGCGCAGGGCATCACGTTCCTCGTCGACGTCATGACGGGCATCCCGTCCATCGTCGCGGGCCTGTTCGCGTTCGCGGTGTTCGCGCTGTTCTTCGGACCGGGCATCCGCCTCGGCATCATGGGTGCCGTCGCCCTGTCGGTCCTGATGATTCCCGTCGTCGTCCGCTCGAGCGAAGAGATGCTGCGTCTGGTGCCGAACGAGCTGCGCGAGGCCGCCTACGCACTCGGCGTGCCGAAGTGGCTCACGATCGTCAAGGTCGTCCTGCCGACGTCGATCGCGGGCATCACGACGGGCATCATGCTCTCGATCGCCCGCGTCATCGGCGAGACCGCCCCCCTGCTCATCACGGCCGGCGTGACCACGTCGATGAACTACAACCTGTTCGAGGGGCGCATGATGACGCTCCCCGTCTTCGCCTACTCGCAGTACATGAACCAGGGCATCCCCGCGTCCGCGTACATCGACCGCGCCTGGGCCGCGGCGCTCGTGCTGATCGTCATCGTGATGGCATTGAACCTGATCGCACGCGTCATCGCGCGCGTCTTCGCCCCGAAGACCAGCCGCTAGCCCTCCCCGCTCCCACCCGAGAACATCCAGAGGAAAACGTGTCCAAGAGCATCGAAGTCCACGACCTGAACGTCTTCTACGACGACTTCCTCGCCGTCGAGGGCGTCGGGCTCGAGATCGAACCCCGCAGCGTGACGGCCTTCATCGGCCCGTCCGGTTGCGGCAAGTCGACCTTCCTGCGGACCCTCAACCGTATGCACGAGGTCATCCCGGGGGCCTACGTTAAGGGCCAGGTGCTGCTCGACGGGTCCGACCTGTACGCCCCGGGCGTCGACCCGGTGCTGGTACGTCGCCAGGTCGGCATGGTGTTCCAGCGCCCGAACCCGTTCCCGACGATGTCGATCCGTGAAAACGTGCTGGCCGGCGTCAAGCTGAACAACAAGCGCATCAACAAGAGTGACGCCGACGCCCTGGTCGAGAAGTCCCTCCGCGGGGCGAACCTGTGGAACGAGGTCAAGGACCGCCTCGACCGCCCCGGTTCGGGTCTGTCGGGTGGACAGCAGCAGCGCCTCTGCATCGCCCGCGCGATCGCCGTCTCGCCCGACGTGCTGCTGATGGACGAGCCGTGCTCGGCCCTCGACCCGATCTCGACGTACGCGATCGAAGAGCTGATCGCCGAGCTCAAGTCCGAGTACACGATCGTGATCGTCACGCACAACATGCAGCAGGCCTCGCGCGTCTCCGACCGCACCGCGTTCTTCAACATCGCGGGCACCGGCAAGCCCGGCAAGCTCATCGAGTACGACGACACCCGCACGATCTTCACCACGCCGACCGTTCAGGCGACCGAGGACTACGTCTCGGGTCGCTTCGGGTAAATCCGAACGCCAACGAGGAAGGCCCGCGACACTCGTCGCGGGCCTTCCTCGTTGGCTGATCAGTCGCGGGGCGAGAGCAGATAGGCGTTGAGGGCGTCGGTCAGCTCGTGGTCGAGCGACACCTCCACCTCGTCGATCCGCCGAACGGGAGCTGCGAGCCGCACGCTCGACACGAGCCACGCGGCATCCGCGGTGGCCAGCTCACTCACGCGCACATCGCGATAAGCGGTCGTGTAACCCTGCCCCTCGAACCACGCGAATGCGCTCAACTGGGTCGTGCCGTGCAGGATTCCGCCGGTCGGCTCCGGGGTGACGAAGACGTCACCGATACGCAGGATGACGGATGCCGTGGGTGCCTCGAGAACGAAGCCGTCCGACGAGACGAAGATCGCGTCGTCGGCACCGCGCTTGTGCGCCTCGCGGAGCGATGCCATGTTCACCGCATACGACAGCGTCTTCGCACCCAGAAGCAGCCACGGAGCACGGGCGGGCGCGTTGAGATCGAACCCGCGATCGAGCGTGACGACGGCGATCCCCTCGCGCCGGGGCCGCGAGAAGTCGGCCGCATCGGCGGCGGTGACCCAGGCGGTGGGCGTCGGGCCATGCTCGACCCCGCGGCTCAGGATGGTCTTCACGACCCACTCGCCCGGGCCGCACAACGCCGCGGCGGCATCGATGGCCTGACGCCACTGCGCCACGTTGGGCACCGGCAGATCGCAGATCTCCGCCGAACGCACGAACCGCTCCAGATGCGCCGCGACCTCTTGCGGGTGGCTGTCGACGACACCGATCGATTCGAAGATGCCGTCGCCGCGCTGGGTACTCAGCTCACCGACGCTGAGCGCGGGAGCGGAGGCGTCCACTTGTTTGAAGGTCGCGGAGAAGTCGGAACGGGAGTCGTCGGATGCCGTGGGCTCGATGATGAGCGCGAAGCGCGTTGCCATTCTCCGAGCCTACGGCGCCCCGTCGGAATAGCGGTCGCGAGGGCTGCGTTACACTGGAACAGCCGGGCCGCAGTAACCCCGGGCTCCATAATCTGCCGCTTCGAGCGGCTCCGCGCCGAGAGGCGTTCTGCGGCCCGGCACTTCTCTGCCCGGGGGCCGGCGGCGCTCAGTTCAGCGTGTCGCGGCGCCACAGCGAGGCTGCGGCGGTCAGATCCGCGGCGAATGCCGACAGCCTGAGTGCCCGCGCTGTGAGGTCCGTTGCACGCTCCGGCTCGGTGAGTTCGTAGTCGTCCGCGAGCCGGGTCGCGCCATCCGCTTCGATCCGGCAGAAGGCAGCCGCGCGCTCCAGCGCAACGCCGAAGTCACCCTCGAAAACTCCGCGCAAGATCGTGTCCGACAGCTCGACGAGCTCTTCCGGCCCGGCGGGCGCCGGAGCACCCGCGACGACGATGTCCGCCGTCGAAAGCTCCACTCGCCCGCGCTCGAAGAGGAGGGCAGCGGTACGGGGGTCGTCATGGATCATGAGCTGCAGCAGATACAGACGCCACAGCGTTCCCGGGAGCGTCCGCGCGGGCGATCGCGACCACAGCTCGGCGATGTCATGGATACCGTGCAGGTCGGTGAACTGCACGAGGCGGTCGACCACCGAGGCATCCGGCTCCTCGCGAACACGTGAGAGGAGCGCCGCGGCCGTCGAATGGGCGACGCGCGAAACCTCGGCGGGATCTTCGGTGCCGAACAGGCGGTCGAAGACGTCGGCGGGACGTCGTACCGGCTTGTGGAATCCGGGGCCGGTGGCGTCACTCATCCATCCAGGCTACCCGCGACGTATCGAGCGAGAGCCGCCGCAGCGTTCGCCCGCCGCGCAACCGGATCCTGGCCGGACGGCGCGTCAGGCGGTGGGGATGGCGAGGATCGGCTCGCTCGACGGTTCTCCCGTCGGGGATCCCCCCGCGGGCTCCACGGTGACCGCGATGACATCGCCCGGCGACATCGTGCCCGACAGCAGGGCCGTCGCATCGCCGTCGCCGCTCGCCTCGAAAACACCGGCGGCGATTGCACCCGAATCCCGCACGAACCAGAGTTCGTAACTCTGGTCAGCACTCAGTGTGGGCAGGCCGTCGGACACGAAGACGACCTCGCCGACGGACTCCGACCAGTGAACGGTCGCCTCGCCTCCGTCCGAGAGCGTCGTCGACGCTTCCTGTGCATCGGGCGCTGCCTCGATGCGCTCGAGCGCAACGACGGCCACGGGTCGGTTGAGCTGTTGAGCGATGACGACCGCTCCCCCGCCGACGCCGACCAGCAGGACCAGGGATGCAGCTAGTGCAAACCAGGCCCGCGGGCCCCACGCCCGGCTTCGCGACTCGGCGACGGGAACGACGGGAGCGGCCTCGAGGCTCGAGGCCGGAGCCGCCGCCTGAGCGGGGTGGTCTTGCTGGACGGAGGCGATCCGCGCCAACAGCTCGGAACGCACGGCACCCGGAGGCGGAACCTCGGCGACGGAGTCGGAGAGAGCAGCGACCGTCGCGGCATCTGTGGTCGCGTGATGCGCCCATTCGGGGTGCTCTGCGAGGGCAGCGTCGAACGCGGCCGCGTCTTCGGGGCCCAGTGCGCTGAGCGCGTGGCCCGCGGCCAGCTCTGCGAATTCCTGCTCGTTCATGTCGTCACCCCCAATTCTCCTCTGAGACGGGTCAGTCCGTCCCGCATCCGTGTCTTGATCGTTCCCAGCGGCGCCCCGACGAGAGCCGCAATTTCGCTCTGACTGTAACCCCCGTAGTACGCGAGGGTGATTGCCTCCCGTTGCGCATCGGGAAGCGTCTCGAGAGCCTGAGCGACCCGCTGCCCTTCGATCCGAAGTTCCACTTGTTCCGCAACCCCGTCATGAGCGACTTCCATGTCTCGGAAGCCCACGCGCACGTCCCGGTCCGCACTCGCCTGCGCCGATCGCACACGATCGACGGCACGGCGGTGCGCGATGGTCAGCACCCATGATCTTCCCTGCCCCTTGTTCGGAGCGAACTTGGCGGCGGATTGCCAGAGCTCGAGGAAAACCTCCTGCAGAACTTCTTCGCTCTGTGAGCGATCGACGAGAACGCGAAGGATGAGGCCGAACACGCGCGGCGATAACAGGTCGTAGAGGCGCGCGAACGCGGCTTCGTCTCCCTGCGAGACGCGCGACAACAACTCGCCGATATGGTCGACGCCTTCGCCGCCCTCCTCGGGCACGTCTACGCCATCGATAACCACATGTCCCAGCATGCCTCACCTATCGCCGCACCCCGGAATCCGGCGCGGGGTATGGATATCGGAAAACTTTCTGTCCGATGTCCAATCCGATCCCGGGGCAGCCCCGAATGGCCCTGTGAACACACCGCAGCAAGCGGTGCACCGACCCCGCACCGGGGTATGTGTCCACGGGGCCCACCCGCCCCACACAGAGGAGGAACTCATGTCACGTACCAAGATGCGCCTGACCGCCGGCCTGTCGCTCGCCCTGGCGGCGACGTTTGCGCTCAGCGCTTGTTCGATGGGCGCCGAAACCGCCACCGACGACACGATGGAAGAGCCCTCGAGCACTCCCTCGATGTCCGAAGAGATGGAAATGGACCCGGCCGCAATGCTCGTCGGCTCCGGCTGCGCCGCCTACGCCGAGGCTGTTCCGGATGGTGCGGGATCCGTCGAGGGCATGTCTGCCGACCCCGTCGCGGTCGCGGCATCCAACAACCCGATCCTGACCACGCTCACCGCAGCGGTCAGCGGCCAGCTGAACCCCGAGGTCGACCTCGTGGACACGCTCAACGGCGGCGAGTTCACCGTCTTCGCGCCCGTCGATGACGCGTTCGCGAAGATCGACCCCGCCACGATCGAGGCGCTCAAGACCGACACCGCGACGCTCACGTCGATCCTGACGTACCACGTCGTCCCCGGTCAGATCGCCCCCGACGACATCGAAGGCACGCACACCACCGTTCAGGGTGCGGACGTCGAGGTGACCGGTAGCGGAGACAGCATCATGGTCAACGGCGAGTCCGCCGTGATCTGTGGTGGCGTCCAGACCGCCAACGCCACGGTCTACCTCATCGACACGGTCCTGATGCCCCCGATGTAAGCGGACCATCGTGTGTCGCGTGATCCGGGGGGCGCACGCGACACACGCACGACCGCGGCCGTCGGAACCTACCTGCGAGGGGGTTCCGGCGGCCGCTTCCGTGCGCGCTGCCACCCCGCGGCGTTCACTAGGCTGGTGGCACGGGCCTCTAGCTCAGTCGGTAGAGCATCGGACTTTTAATCCGCGGGTCGTGGGTTCGAGCCCCACGGGGCCCACCGCATCAATTTTCGGACTCGGTGTAACAATTCGTCGCTCCGTGCGCCCGGCCGGGCGGGCGACGACGAGAATAGAAGCGCACCTGCCCACAGCATCCGGGCACATCCCCTCGCCTTGGAGGCATCCCATGTCCCGCTCCCGCATGCTCACCCTTGCCGCCGGAATCACGGCTGCCGCGATTGCCCTCACGGGCTGTGCGAGCGGCTCCGGCGACGCCGACGCATCCGCCGATCCGGATGCCGGCTACGTCACCCCGGGCACGTTGACCATCGCGACCGGTGACATCGCGTACTACCCCTACGTCATCGACGATGACCCGTCGTCGGGCGAGGGCTTCGAGTCCGCCGTCGCTTACGCGATCGCCGACGAACTCGGATTTGCGCCGGAGGACGTCGAGTGGGTGCGCACGAGCTTCGAGGCCGCCATCGCACCGGGTCCGAAGAACTTCGACTTCAACATCCAGCAGTACACCATCACCGACGAGCGCAAGCAGGCCGTCGACTTCTCGTCGCCCTACTACTCCGCCAGCCAGGCGATCGTCGCCGTCGAGGGCGGCGCGGCCGACGGCGTCGACTCGATCGACGGGCTCAAGGACCTCGTCATCGGAGCGATGGCCGGGTCGACCAGCGCGCTGACCCTCGAAGAGGTCGTGCAACCCACGACCGCGCCGCAGCTCTTCGGATCGAACGAGGATGTCGTGGCCGCGCTGAACGCGGGCCAGATCGACGCGTTCGTGATCGATCTCCCCACCGCTTACCTCGCCACCGCGATGTACATCGAGGACTCCTTCATCGTCGGCGAGCTCCCCGCTGGTGGCATCCCCGACGAGTGGGGCGTCGTCCTGCCCAAGGACTCGGCGCTGACGGAGCGCGTCTCTGCCGCTCTCGACAAGCTGCGCGAGGACGGCACGCTCGCCGAGATCACCGACGAGTGGCTCGGTGCGGGCCAGGGCGTCACGCTCTTGCAGTGATTCTGCGCGGCACCCGCCGTCCCACCTCCGGTACCGTCGAGCCGTGAGCGTCCACTCCCCCAGCGAGCTCGAACTCGAGCGCCGCGCATACCGCGCACGCCAGTCGCGACGTTCGGTGCTGGTCGCCATCGCCTCGTCGGTCGCCTTCGCGATCATCGTCTGGGCGACGATGATCAACACCCCCGGGTGGGCCGGAGTGCAGCAGGCCTTCTTCAACCCCGCTATCGCGTGGGACGCACTCCCGGCTGTGTGGGACGGCTTCCTGCTGAACCTGCGGGTGCTGGGCCTGTCCCTGATCACGGTCTCGGTCGTCGCGCTCACCGTCGCTCTGCTACGAACTTTGCAGGGCCCGGTGTTCCTTCCGCTACGCGCTATCGCCGCGGCGTACACCGATATCTTCCGGGGGTTGCCGTTCATCATCGTGCTCTACCTCGTCGGGTTCGGCCTGCCGACGATCACCAACGTGCGGATCGACGCCCTGTATCTCGGGACGATCGCGGTGACGCTGACATATTCCGCCTACGTGTCCGAGGTGATCCGCTCGGGAATCGAGTCGGTCCACCCCTCACAGCGCCTGGCGGCGCGAGCGCTGGGCCTGAGCTACCCGCAGACGCTTCGCCGCGTCGTGCTTCCCCAGGCGTTTCGCCGCATCACCCCACCGCTCATGAACGACTTCGTCGCGATGCAGAAGGATGTCGGACTCATCTCGATCCTCGGCGCGACCGATGCCGTGCTCGCCGCGAAAATCGAGTCGTCCCAGACCTACAACTTCACGCCGTACATCGTGGCGGGCATCCTGTTCATCCTGCTCGCCATTCCCACCATCCGGCTCACCGACTGGTACGCAGCGCGGCTCCGCGCTCGCGAACAGACAGGGGCGCTGCTGTGACCGCGCTTCTGTCGGCGATCGATCTCTGGAAGACGTTCGGCGACCGGGATGTCCTGCGCGGGGTCTCTCTCGAGCTGGCGAGACACGAGGTGGTCGCGGTGATCGGGGCGAGCGGGTCCGGCAAGTCCACCCTGCTGCGGTGTCTGGATCTGCTCGAACCGATCGATGACGGCCGGATCCTCCTGGCGGGCGACGACGTTTCCGACCCGCGAGTGGAGGCGAACGCCGTGCGCTCACGTCTCGGGTTCGTTTTCCAGGGCTTCAATCTCTTCCCCCACCTCTCGGTGCTGGACAACGTGACCCTGGCATCGCGGGTCGCGCGCCGCGAGAAGCGACCGGATGCCGAGGCGCGGGGCCGCGCGATCCTCGAGCGCGTCGGACTCGCCGACAAGGCCGCCGAGCACCCCGACCGCCTGTCGGGCGGTCAGCAGCAGCGGGTCGCGATCGCCCGGGCGATCGCCACCGACCCCGAGGTTCTGCTGCTGGATGAGATCACGTCCGCGCTCGACCCCGAGCTTGTGGGCGAAGTCCTCGAGCTGGTGCGGGCGCTGGCCGAAGAGGGCACGACGATCCTCATGGCAACCCACGAGATGGCGTTCGCCCGCGACGTTGCGCACCGGGTGCTGTTCCTCGACGAAGGACGCGTGCTCGAGCAGGGCACGCCCGCCGAGGTCCTCGGTAAACCGCGCGAGGCGCGGACACGCGCGTTCCTCTCCCGCTTCACGGGCTGAGACGTCCGCGGTCGGGTTGCTCAGACGAGCGAGAAAACAACCTCGACCTCGACCGGGCTGTCGAGCGGCAGCACCGGAACACCCACGGCGGACCGGGCGTGGCGGCCAGCCTCACCGAAGATCTCACCGAGGACCTCGCTTGCGCCATTGAGGACGCCCGGCTGACCGAGGAAGTCGGGCACGGATGCCACGAACCCGGTCACCTTGACGACACCGACGAGCTTGTCGACGCCACCCGCTACCGCAGCAGCCGCCGCAATCGCGTTGAGGGCGCACTGGCGCGCATACGCCTGGGCGTCCGCGGCCGAGACCCGCCCCGGACCCTCCCCGACCTTCCCGGCAGCGGGAAGCTTTCCTGCGAGGAGTGGCAACTGACCGGCGGTGAAGACCAGGTCTCCGTGCACCTTGGCGGGCACGTAGGACGCCAGGGGCGGGACAACATCGGGAAGCTCGATGCCGAGTTCGGCGAGTTTCGCGGAAACGCTCACGGAGTCACTGTCCTTCGAACTGGCGGGAGGCTTCGGCCGCGGCGGCCAGACCGGCGTTGCCCGAGGCATCCGATCCCCCAACGGGACGCTTGAGGTACGCCACGAGGCCGCCCTCGGGCCCGGCGACGACCTGCACCAGTTCCCAGCCCTGCTTGCCCCAGTTGTTCAGAATCGCTGCCGTGTTGTGAATCAGCAGCGGAGTAGTCAGGTACTCCCAGGTGGTCATCGCACTCCCGAGATCGCGGTGGGGTCGGATCGTTTCCGAACGGGAGGCACGCGCGACCGTTTCGGTCATCGCTCAGCTAACTCCCTTACGATCAACCCTATGCCTGATAAGAATCGGACGGCTACGGGCGTGCTCGGCGGACTCGCCGGACTCGTAGGCCTGAGCGCAGTCGCTGGTCTCTTGGTGACCGCCACCGTCACGCCGGCCATCGCCGTATCGGGCGCCGCGGCGTCGAGCGCGATCACGATGTTCGACAACATGCCGAGCTACCTCGAGATCGACGATCTGATGCAGCAGAGCGAGATCTACGCCAAGCAGAGCGACGGCAGCGATGTCCTGCTCGCCCGCTTCTACGACCAGAACCGCGTCCCCGTCACCTATGAGCAGATCGCGCCCGTCATGTACGACGCGATTCTGTCGAGCGAAGACCCCCGCTACTACGAACACGGCGGGGTCGACCTCATCGGCACCACCCGCGCGCTCCTCAGCAATGTGCAGGGCGGCCAAACGCAGGGTGGATCCTCGATCAGCCAGCAGTACGTCAAGAACGTCCTGGTGCAGCGGTGCGAGAAGGAAGCACCCTCACAGGAGGAGCTCGCCGCCTGCTGGACGGACGCCACGACAGCGACCGGCGTCGAGGGATACCAGCGCAAGCTTCAGGAGATGCGCTACGCGATCGCCCTCGAGCAGCGTTATTCAAAGAACGATGTCCTCCTCGGATACCTGAACATCGCGAACTTCGGCGGGCTCAACATCGGTGTCGGTGCTGCGGCGCAGTATTACTTCGGCGTCAGCGCCTCTGACCTGACACTGTCGCAAGCTGCAACCCTGGCGGGCATGGTACAGAACCCGAACACGTACCGCATCGACAAGCCCGAGCGCGAGATCAACGGGGCGGCGGACGGATACGCGCTGACGACAGACCGACGCAACTACGTTCTGCGTCAGATGCTTTCCGAGGGCAAGATCACCCAGGAGCAGCACGACGCGGCCAAGGCCGAGGTCATCACTCCAAACATCAATCCGACCGAGCAAGGCTGCCAGCAGGCGGGCGGGTCCGCGTACTTCTGCGACTATGTCCGGACCATCGTGCTCAACGATGTCGCCTTCGGAGAAACGCCGGAAGATCGAAGCGCAGCGCTCCGCCGCGGCGGCCTGAAGATCTATACGACTCTCGACCTCGATCTGCAGTTGGCCGCCGAGGAGGCGATCTCGATCGTACCGGCAACCCACCCCAACCTCGATCTCGGCTCAACAGGGGTGCAGTTGGAAGTGGGCACAGGGCGCGTGCTCTCCATGGTGCAGAACCGCAAGTACACGCAGGATGCCGATCAGGCGGCAGCCGACCCGTCCTTCACGTCGATCAACTACAACACGCGGTACGTGAACGGTGGCTCGACGGGCTTCTCCCCTGGCTCGACCTACAAGCTGTTCACCCTATTGAACTGGCTGGAGCACGGACACTCTGTCAACGAGGTCATCAACGGACGCCAGCGCAACTTCACTGTTCTGACCGACTGCGAGGGCGGCAGCCAGCGCGTCACTTCCGGCGAGATCAAGAACTTCGAGGGTGTGGGCGGCTACAGCGGAACGCCCATGAGGTTCACCGCCGACTCGCTCAACACGGGCTTCATGGCGATGGGCGAAAAGGTGAGCGTCTGCGACACCAACAAGATCGCGGACCGACTCGGAGTCGAGACCGCTGACGGGTTCCAGCTCTTCGTCGGCAATGTGGACAACCCGCAGAACTCGCCCAACACCCCGTACAACATGCTCGGACCGCAGAACGTCGCCCCGATCGACATGGCGGCGGCGTACGCCACGATCGCCAGCAACGGCGTCTACTGCCCTCCCAAGGCGATCGACGCCGTCTTCAATTCGGACGGGGAGGCACTCCCCCTGCCGGACACCACGTGCAACCAGGTCCTCGATCCGTCCGTCGCCTCAACGGCAGCTTTCGCGCTGGCCGGCGTGATCAACGGCGGTTCTGCGGCGTCCTCGCGCATCGGCGACGGCGTTCCTGTCTTCGGCAAGACCGGCATCCACGAGCAGCAGCACACTTGGATGGACGGCAGCAGCACCAAGGTCACGACGGTCGTGTGGGTCGGAAACGTCAAGGGCAACGTACGCCTCGACCGCAACTCTGCGAACGGCTACTCCCTGTGGCGCCTGCGTCACTCCATCTGGCCCGACATGCAGGGCGCCGCAAACGCCAAGTACGGCGGTGACCGCTTCGCGACACCCGACTCGGATCTGACACGTCAGGTGCAAATCGACCTGCCGAACGTCGTCGGCCAGCAGGTCGATCAGGCCGTGGCAACGCTTGAGGCCGCAGGGTTCAGCGTGAATGTCGGCGACGCGGTTGATAGCACGCAGGCGGCCGGAATCGTGGAGCGCCAGGATCCCGGAGCCGGTCGTGTGAGCGGCGGGACGACCGTGACGATCTCGCCGAGCAACGGGGAAGGCGTTGCTGTGCCGGACGTCGTGGGGATGAACCGTCAGCAGGCGGTCGACAGCATCCGAGGCACATTCGGACGCAACCCCGCGGAGACGTGTGTCGTGAAAGAAGGGGCCACCGGACCGGGCGTCGTCACCTCGGTCAACCCGGGCCCCGGCTCGATCGTGAACCGCAACGCGCAGCTGGCGATCACCTACGAGCGCGACACCTGCTCGTGACCTCGCGTTCCCGTCAGAGCCTGCGCGCCCTGGCGGCCGTGGGCGCGCTCGGTATCGCCGCCGCGGTGTGGGGCATCGGCATCGAGCGGTATAGGTTCACACTCCGACGGGTCGATATGGCCGTCCTCCCTCCGGGCTCGACACCCGTCCGGGTACTGCACATCTCGGATATCCACATGGCGCCGTGGCAACGGCGCAAGCAGGCATGGATAGCCTCACTCGCATCCCTGCGCCCCGACATGATCATCAATACCGGCGACAACATGGGCCACGTCGACGGGCTGCGCGGCGTGCGCGCCGCATTCGCCGGTTTCCGCGGTACACCCGGCTTTTTTGTGCACGGCTCGAACGATAATTTCGGCCCCACACCCCGCAATCCCCTGCGCTACTTCCTCGGCCCTTCGCGCCGCAAGCGGAATCCGCCACGGCTCGATATCGCCGCCATGGAGGCGTACTTCACGGAGAACCTGGGCTGGACCAACCTCAACAACAGGTCCGGGTCGGTCGATGCAGCGGGGGTCCGGATCAACGGATTCGGCGTGGGCGACGCGCACCACGATGACGACCGCCTCGACCTCGTGCCCGCCATGGTCGAGAACTTGCGTGAAGACGGGAGCACGTCGGGCGTCCTCACGATCGGCGTGGCGCACGCGCCGTACCGACGGGTCCTGGATGCCTTCACGGATGCTGGAGCCGAGGCGATCTTCGCGGGCCACACCCACGGCGGCCAAGTCCGCCTCCCCGGCTTCGGGGCGCTCGTCGCCAACTGCGACATCCCGCTGAAGCAGGCGCGCGGCCTTTCCACGTGGGCACGAGGGGGTAGCAAGGTGCCGCTGAACGTGAGCGCTGGACTCGGCCATTCGATCTATGCTCCGGTCCGCTTCGCGTGCCGACCCGAAGCCACCCTCGTCACGTTGATCGCTCGCGCGTGACGCGGTTCGGGCGGGCCGGGGAGTTCGGGTAGACTCGGAGGGTTGCCACGGGGTGTGGCGCAGCTTGGTAGCGCGCGTCGTTCGGGACGACGAGGCCGCAGGTTCAAATCCTGTCACCCCGACAGATCAAGGAGGGTCGCCAATGGCGGCCCTCCTCTTCCTGTTTCACGGGCCACAACGATCTGGAGCACGATGACCGACGCAGCGAAGATCCGACTCGTCGCTTTCGACCTCGACGACACGCTCGCTCCCTCGAAGAGCCCCATTCCGGACGCGATCGGCGCACATCTGCTCGCGCTCGCCGAGCGTGTGGAAGTCGCGATAATCTCCGGAGGTCAGCTCGGCCAGTTCCGCAGTCAGGTGGTTGAACGGCTTCCGGATGCTTCACCCGAGGCGCTCGCGCATGTGCACCTCATGCCCACGTGCGGCACGCAGTACTACCGGTTCGACGCGAGCGGGCAGATCGACACCATCTACGCGCACTCCCTCACGGAAGACGAGAAGGCTCGCGCGCTCTCGGCGGTCGAGAGCGAGGCCCGGCGACTCGGGCTCTGGGAATCCGAGCCGTGGGGAGACATCCTCGAGGATCGCGGTTCACAGATCACCTTCTCCGCCCTCGGCCAGCGCGCGCCGCTCGAGGCGAAGATCGCCTGGGATCCGACGGGTTCTCGGAAGTCCGCACTGCGTGACGCCGTCGCGGCGCGGATCCCCGACCTCGAGGTGCGATCGGGGGGTTCGACGTCGGTCGACATCACCCACCGCGGCATCGACAAGGCCTACGGGATGACACGACTCGCCGAGCACACCGGCATTCCCCTTGATCAGATGCTCTTCATCGGCGATCGACTCGATCCGGATGGGAATGACTACCCCGTCCTGGCGATGGGCGTTCCCTGCCACGCGGTGGACGGGTGGGAAGAGACCGTCGAGTACCTCGACGCGCTCGTACCGGCACTGCCGATCCGGTAGCCAGAGCTATGCTGACGCCGTGGAACCGCTCACTCTCGTCGTCATTGTCGCCGCCGCCGTCAGCGCCGCCTGTTGGATCCTGTCGCTGATCACGAAAGACACCTCCTGGGTCGACAGAATCTGGTCGATCGTGCCGATCGCGTACGTCTGGATCTTTGCGGGTGCCGCATTGGCCGAGGGCAAGGATGCTGCCCGCCTCGTCATGATGGCTGTGCTCGTCACGGCCTGGGGCGCCCGGCTGACCTTCAACTTCGCCCGCAAGGGCGGCTACTCCGGCATGGAGGACTACCGCTGGGCGATCCTGCGCGGACGCATGAAGCCGTGGCAGTTCCAGCTCTTCAACCTGTTCTTCATCGTGCTGTACCAGAATGCCCTCCTCGTGCTGATCACGCTGCCCGCCCAGATCGCCTGGCAGTACGACACACCTCTCGGAGTGTGGGACGCGGTCTTCGCCATCCTGTTCCTCGTCCTGCTGCTCGGTGAGACGGTGGCTGACCAGCAGCAGTGGAACTTCCATCGAGCCAAGGCGCGAGCGGGCGGACAGCTCGGCGACGGATTTGTCACCGCGGGGCTGTTCCGCTTCAGCCGGCACCCGAATTTCTTCTTCGAGCAGGCCCAGTGGTGGGCGTTCTACGCGATCGGCGCGACCGCGGCCGTAGCAGCAGGACTCGGCTTCTGGGGCGGCGCAATAAACTGGTCGATCATCGGGGCCGTCCTCTTGACGGTGTTGTTCATCGGTTCGACGATCTTCACCGAGGCAATCACCTCCGGTAAGTATCCGGCGTACGCCGGGTACCAGAAGGCGACGTCGATGCTCGTGCCTCTCCCCCCGCGCAGGCGCGCCCCGAAGAAGTCGCCGCACCCCGCGTAGGTCTCTAGGCGGCGTATCCCTGCGGGTTCTGCTGCTGCCAGCGCCAGTAGTCACGGCAGGCATCGTCGATCGTCAACCGGGTGGTCCAGCCGAGTTCCTGGGCGGCCTTGGCGGGGTCGCAATAGGTCGCCGCGACATCACCGGGGCGCCGGTCGAGGATCTGCTTGGGTAGCTCGTGCCCGACAGCCTTCTCGAACGCCGCGATGAGTCCGAGCACGCTCACGGGCTCACCCGTCCCGAGGTTGTACACCGCGTACCCGGGCTGTGCCGCATTCAGCGCCGCGACGTGCCCCTCGGCGAGGTCAACGACGTGGATGTAGTCGCGCAAGCCGGTGCCGTCCGGTGTGTCGTAGTCGTCGCCGAACACACCGATGCGTTCGAGCGAGCCGATCGCGACGCGCGAGACGTACGGCATGAGGTTGTTCGGGATGCCCGCCGGGTCCTCCCCGATGAGCCCGCTCTCGTGCGCACCGACCGGGTTGAAGTATCGCAGCACCGTGACGTCGAGTTCGGGGTTGACCCGGGCCACATCCTCGAGCACGACCTCGTTCATCCGCTTCGACTTCGAGTACGGGTTCGACAGGTCGATGCTCGTCCGCGACGTCTCGCGGAACGGCAGGTCCTCCGGGTCCGAGTAGACAGTACCGGTGCTCGAGAAGACGAAGGAGCGGATGCCTCGGGCAAGTCCCACCCGCAGGAGCGCGAACGTCGTGCCCAAGTTGTTGGCGTAGTACTGCAGCGGCTTCTGCGTCGACTCACCGACCGCCTTGTGCGCCGCGAACTGCAGGATCGCGTCGAAGGGGCCGAACTCGTCGAAGGTGCGCTCGACCACCGCGTCGTCCGCCGCGTCGCCGATCACGAGCGGCGCGGGCCGGCCGGTGATCTTCTCGATCCGTACGGCCGCCTCGGCGTGGGTACCCGAAAGATCGTCCAGCAACACGACCTCGTGGCCGCCGTCGAGCAGGGCGACAGCCGTGTGAGCACCGATGTAACCGGCACCGCCGGCAAGAAGAACGCGCATGATCTCAGCCTAAACCGGGCGGCGCCTCGTGCGTTCCCGCTATCGGCTGAGGCGGTCGCCCGACTCTTCCAGGTAGCAGGCACCGCAGAGCGACTCATACGTCACGACATGCTCCGTGCGTTCGCCTGTCTCATCGATCGCGACTTGGTCGCCGTCGAACACGAACCGCCCGTCGATGACGCGCCCGTTGAAAACCGCCTTGCGACCGCACCGGCAGATCGTCTTCAACTCTTCGAGGGTGTGTGCGGTCTCGAGCAGTCGCCTCGAGCCCGGAAAAGCGGCCGTCAGGAAGTCGGAACGGATGCCGTAGGCGAGAACGGGGATGTTGTCGTGGATCGCGATGCGGAACAGGTCGTCGACCTGGCGAGGCGTCAGGAACTGGGCCTCGTCGACGAGGAGGCACGAGATATCCACCCCCGTCGCGGCGCGCGATCGATCCCGCTGCTCGCGAAACAGCGCGCCAGCATCGGCTTCGGGCTCGATGAGGAAGTCGACGGTTCGCGAAACGCCGAGTCGGGACGCGATCTGGTCGTCCGCTTTCGTGTCGATCGCGGGCTTGGCGAGCAGCGCTCTCTGGCCGCGCTCCTCGTAGTTGTACGCGGCTTGCAGCAGCGCGGTCGACTTTCCAGAGTTCATCGCGCCGTAGCGGAAGTACAGTTTTGCCACGCGCAGAGTCTACGGAGGAACCGGGTCAGACGGCCGTGATGGCGAGTGCCGCCGCGGTCTCTTCGATCGTGACCCGAGCGACGTCGGGCTGCGTGTTGAGCGTCTCGCCATAACTGGGGATCAGTTCGCGCAGCTCAGGCGTCCACGCGTCGACTCGGTCGGGAAAGCAGGTCTGCAACAGCCCGAGCATGATCGATACGGCCGTGGAGGCGCCGGGCGATGCGCCGAGTAGACCGGCGATCGAGCCATCCTTCGCCGCGACGACCTCGGTACCGAACTGCAGTACGCCGATCTTCTTCGGGTCCTTCTTCATGACCTGAGCGCGCTGGCCGGCGTTCAGCAACTGCCAGTCCACGTCCTTCGCCGTCGGCACGAACTCGCGCAACGAATCCATCTTCTTGCCGTGGTTCTTCAGCAGCTCGGCGATCAGGTACTTGAGCAGGCCCGGGTTGTCGACGGCGACCTTCAGCATCGGCAGCAGGTTGCCCGGCCGGATCTGCGTCACCAGATCGAACACGGATCCGTTCTTGAGGAACTTCGGGCTGAATGTCGCGAACGGGCCGAACATCAGGGATGCTTCACCGTCCACGACGCGCGTGTCGAGGTGCGGAACCGACATCGGCGGTGCGCCGACGGACGCCTGCGAGTACACCTTGGCGCGGTGCTGCGCGATCAGCTCGGGGTTGGAGGTCTTGAGCCACTGCCCACCGATCGGGAAGACACCGTAGCCCGAGATCTCGGGGATGCCCGAACGCTGCAGAAGCTTGAGCGCCCACCCGCCCGCACCCACGAAGACGAACTTGGCGTTGATCTCGCCGGGCGTTCGCCCCAGCCGGTTACGGGTCTTGACGAGCCACGTTCCGTCCTTCTGCCGCTTCAGATTGCGGACTTCGCGGTCGGTCATGACCTCCACGCCGTCGTCCCGCAGGTGATCGATCAGCTGGTGGGTGAGCGCACCGAAGTCGACGTCCGTGCCCGCGGGAACGCGCGTCGCCGCGAACGGCTCATCGCTCTTCAACCGCTTCTGCATCAACAGCGGCGCCCACTTGTTGATCACGCGGGAGTCTTCGCTGTACTCGATGCCCGCGAACAGGGGCTGCGTCTTCAGAGCCTCGTACCGGCGACGCAGGTACTCGACGTCCTTCTCGCCACGCACGAACGTCATGTGCGGTGTGGCGTTGATGAACGTCTTCGGCTCGCTCAGCACGCCACGCTTGACGAGGTTTGCCCAGAATTGACGGCTCTGCTGAAACTGCTCGTTGATCGAGACGGCCTTGGCCGGGTCTACGGATCCGTCGGGTGCCTGCGGCATGTAGTTGAGCTCGCAGAGGGCCGCATGGCCCGTGCCCGCGTTGTTCCAGGCATTCGAACTCTCGAGCGCGACATCCGAAAGTCGTTCGACGAGGACGATCTTCCAGTCGGGTTCGAGTTGATGCAGGAGGGTACCCAGGGTGGCGCTCATGATCCCGCCACCGATGAGCACGACGTCGACGGTTTCGCTCACTGGACAAGTCTAGTTCTGCGGTTCGGGGCACGAGGACGCCAGTGCACCGCCGACAGCGAAAAGTCGGCGGTTTTTACGCGCCGAACAAACTCAGGCGTCGACGCTCAGTCCGGCGGCGACGAGCTCGGCGATCTGCACGGCGTTCAGCGCGGCGCCCTTGCGCAGGTTGTCGTTGCTGATGAACAATGCGAGCCCGCGGCCCTCGGGAGCCGACTGATCGGCACGGATGCGTCCAACGAAGCTGGGGTCCTTGCCCGCGGCCTGGAGGGGCGTCGGAACCTCTTCGAGCTGAACGCCCGGGGCACCCGAGAGCACCTCGCGGGCGCGCGCGGGGGTGATCTCGTTCGCGAACTCGACATTGATGCTCAGCGAGTGACCCGTGAAGACGGGAACTCGCACGCAGGTTCCCGAGACGCGCAGCCCGGGCAGTTCGAGGATCTTGCGGCTCTCGTTGCGGAGCTTCTTCTCTTCGTCGGTCTCGTTATCGCCATCGTCGACCAGGTTGCCCGCGAAGGGGATGACGTCGAACGCGATGGGGGCGATGTACTTCTCCGGCTGCGGGAAGTCCACGGCGGATCCGTCGCGCACAAGTCGCAGGGTGTCGCCCTGGGCGAGGACACCCTCGACCTGTCCGAGCAGCTCCTCCGCGCCCGCAATACCGGAGCCACTGACGGCCTGGTAGGTGCTGACGATCAGGCGCTCTAGTCCAGCGACGGCGTCCAGCGCCTTCAGCACGGGCATGGCGGCCATCGTGGTGCAGTTGGGGTTCGCGATGATGCCCTTGTGCGCCTCGGCGATCGCGTGCGGGTTGACCTCGCTCACGACGAGCGGCACCTCGGGGTCCATACGCCAGGCGCTGGAGTTGTCGATCACGACGGCGCCAGCCTCGGCGAAGCGGGGTGCGTGCGCGCGGCTGCCGGTCGCACCGGCCGAGAACAGCGCGATGTCGATGCCCGCGGGGTCAGCGGTCGCGACATCCTCGACGACGACGCTGTGTCCCCCGAACTCGAGCGACGTGCCCGCCGAGCGTGCGGTGGCGAACAGGCGCAGCTCGCGAATCGGGAACGAACGCTCGATGAGGATCTCGAGCATCACCGTGCCCACCTGGCCCGTGGCGCCGACAACGGCAACGGATAGTCCGGAATCTGAGATGCGGGTCATGGTGAAGCCTTCTGGTTTGGCGGGTTCGACGATTCTACGGCCGCACGAATACAGGAGATCACGCGAAAACAGGATGATTCTGCCGAAAACCTCCTGTTTTCGGCCGATCTCCTGCGTTCGAGCGAAGCTCGGACGGATGCCGGGGGTGAGGGTGAGGGTCAGCGGCCGGAGCCGGCGTGGACCGTCGCGTCGGTCTCGCCGTCGAGCCCGTACGCGCTGTGCACGACACGCGCCGCCTCGGCGAGGTCGTCCGCCCGGACCACGACCGAGATGCGGATCTCGGACGTCGAGATCATCTCGATGTTCACCCCGAGCACACTGAGCGCCTCGAACAGCGTCGCCGAAACACCCGAGTGCGTGCGCATGCCGGCACCGACGACCGAGAGCTTGCCGATCTGGTCGTCGTGCACGAGGCTCTCGAAACCGACCGAGCCCTGCTCGCCCGAGAGGGCCTTGAGGGCCAGCGGCGCATCCGCTTTGGGCAGCGTGAACGAGATATCAGCGCGACCGGTCGCGGCGGCCGAAACGTTCTGCACAATCATGTCGACGTTCGCACCGGACTTGGCGACGATCTTGAAGATCTCCGCGGCCTTGCCGGGCACATCGGGAACGCCGATGACCGTGATCTTGGCCTGGCCGAGGTCGGTCGCGACACCCGCGACGATGGGTTCTTCCATGCCATCTCCTTGCTGCTGCAGCGCCGCGTGGCGCTTCTCGTCGAGCACGTAGGTGCCCTCGGACGATGAGAACGTGGAACGTGCGTGGATGAGTACGCCGTGCCGGCGGGCGTACTCGACGGCACGGATGTAGAGCACCTTCGCGCCGTTTGCCGCGAGCTCCAGCATCTCTTCCGTCGTGACGGTGTTGAGCTTGCGGGCGCGGGGAACGATGCGGGGGTCCGCGGTGAAGATGCCGTCGACGTCGCTGTAGATCTCGCACACGTCGGCCTTCAGCGCCGCAGCGAGGGCGACGGCGGTGGTGTCGGATCCCCCGCGACCGAGGGTCGTAATGTCGCGGGTGTCGCGGTTGAAGCCCTGGAAGCCGGCGACGATGACGATCGCACCCTCGTCGAGGGCTTCGCGCAGACGCACCGGGGTCACGTCGACGATGCGGGCCGCGCCGTGCGTGGCATCCGTGATCATCCCCGCTTGGCTGCCCGTGAACGAGCGCGCCTCGAATCCCATCGAATGGATCGCCATGGCGAGCAGGGCCATCGAAATACGCTCACCGCTCGAGAGCAGCATGTCGAGCTCGCGCGGCGCGGGGATCGGCGCCACCTGCGATGCGAGGTCGAGCAGTTCGTCCGTGGTGTCGCCCATGGCACTCACGGCGACGACCACGTCGTCGCCCGCGCGCCGCGCATCGACGATGCGTTTGGCAACACGCTTGATGCTCTCGGCATCTGCGACCGACGAGCCGCCGTACTTCTGCACGATCAGCGCCACGATGTTTCTCCAGGGGTGAGCGGCGGAAACGCCGAGCCCATTCTACGGAACCCCCATATGCCGTCACGCCCATGTAGGCGCTAGGGTGCGGGCATGACTCTCGATGACCTCGGCTGGAACGAGTTCAACCTCGGCATCCTCGGCGCGACAGCCGCCTTGGCGGGCCTCGTCATCGTCGCGGCGAGCGTCAACATCGCCGAGATCGTGAAGTCACGCTCGCTGACCGCGCGCCTGGGCGCGGGAATCGCAACGCTCGTCCTCGCGATCACGGCTTCCGCGCTCGCCCTGTTCCCCGGGATTACCTTCGTCGCCTACGGCGCCGCCGTTCTCGCATCGGCGCTGATCACGATGGTGTTCAACGCACATGCGGCGCGGGCGATCGCCCAGAACACCAACCCAGAGAACCGCTACAAGGGGCCGCGAGCCGCGGTCAACTTCCTGCCCGCGGCGATCTACGCCGCGGGTTCGGCGATGCTGATCGCGGGAGAGCCCGCCGGCCTGGTCGTGGTCGCTGTCGGGGCCATCGTCGCGATACCGGTCGCGCTCATGATCTCGTGGATCGTGCTCGTCGAAGTGCTCCGCTGAGCCGGAGTGGCCGGAGCATCGCGCCGCGAGCTGTCTCGCCCTAGAGCGTCCTGCGACCCTCGAACGCACGACCGAGGGTGACCTCGTCGGCGTACTCGAGGTCCCCACCCACCGGCAGGCCGGACGCGAGGCGCGAGACGCGCAGCTGGAGGGTCAGCAGGAGTCGACTCAGGTAGGTCGCCGTCGCTTCACCCTCCAGGTTCGGGTTCGTCGCGAGGATGACTTCCTGCACGGTGCCGTCGGCGAGGCGGGTCATCAGCTCGGTGACTCGCAGATCGTCGGGACCCACACCATCGATCGGGCTGATCGCCCCACCGAGGACGTGGTACAGCCCGCGGAACTCGCGCGTGCGCTCGATGGCCGCGACATCCTTCGCGTCTTCGACGACACAGATGACCTGGGGGTTGCGCCGCGGATCACGACAGATGCTGCAGCGGTCCTGCTCGGACACGTTGCCGCAGACCTCGCAGAAACGAACCCGCTCGCGCACATCGGCCAACAGCGTCGCGAGCCGCTTCACATCGAACGACGGGGTCTGCAGGATGTGGAAGGCGATGCGCTGAGCCGACTTCGGCCCGATGCCCGGCAGCCGACCGAACTCGTCGATCAGATCTTGAACGATTCCGTCGTACATCAGCTGAACCTCGTGGGCTGTTCGAAGCGTTCCTCGCGCACGAAGGTGGCGCCGAGCACCTGGCGGACGACCGCCTCACCGTAACGGTCGGTGACCCGCTTTGCGGGTGCAGGAGTGCGTGCGGGGGCGGGCGCGGTCGTCATCGAGCCCGGGCCGAGCACATCGACATCGGGCTCGTCGGGAACCGGCGGCTCGTCGACGCTCAGCACCTGGCCCTCGCGCTCGGGCACGGTCGGGCGAGCGAGCGCCGGAGACGCAGCCACCTCATCGGGCTCGTCATCGACGGCGAGCTGCGCGGGGGCGCGCAGCGTGCCGAGCGCGACGGGCGGCTCATCCGCTGTTCGCGGGATCGCCGCGACCGCCCACTCCGTCACCGGTGCCGGAGCCAAGCGAGACGTCGAAACGGGCGTCGAAGCTGCCGCTTCGGGACGTGCGGCGCCCGACCCAGGGGCGCGGGTGACCCATCCTGACGGCGGCTGGTCGTGCGGCGGCGCGTCATCGGGGGGACCGTCATCCGGCGGCGGCGGTTCGTCCGCGGGCGGGGCAGGATCGGGACCGTCGAGCCGGGCGAGGAACTTGACCCGCACGCCCAAGACACGGTCGATCGCGGTCCGCAGGTCTTCGCTGGCGTTGGCGGCGACACCGCGTTGACGGAACTTCTGCACATCGCTCTGGCTCTGGAAGGTCACCGTGAGCACGTCACCCTCGTACGCGTACACGCGGGCGTTGCTCGCCACGAGCCACGAGGTTCGACTGATGTCCTCGAGTGTCGACAGGACCTCAGGCCACGCGTCGCGGAGCATCGCCACCGTCACGGGGCCGGTCGGGCGAGGCCGCGCCGGTTCGTCGACGGGCGGTTCTGGTTCTGTCGGCGCAGGATCTGCAGCCGGCGCAGGATCTGCCTGTGCTGCAGCAGCGGGTGCCGTCGCAGGCGCCACCGACGGAGCAGGCGCAGCCGGCGTTATCGCTCCGGGGGTCGACGCAGCCGGTCTGACCGGGGCTTCAGCTGCCGGCGCTTTTGCGGGCGCTGCTACCGGCGGCGCGCTGGTGACAGGCGGCGCACCGGCCGCAGGCGACGCGCCGGCCGCAGGTGTGGCCTCGGATGCGAGCACGCGCGCGATCATGAGTTCGAGCTGCAGACGGGGCGATGTCGCACCGGTCATGTCGTCGAGCGTGCGGCTCACCAGGTCGGCAACGCGGGACAGACGTTCGCCGCCGAAGATGCGGGCCTGTCGACCCATCCGTTCGAGTTCGTCCACCGGGACACCGCGCAGCACGGCTGAGGCCGCGGGACCCGTCGCCTCGACCACGATCAGGTCGCGCAGACGCTCGAGCAGATCATCGACGAAGCGCCGCGGATCCTGTCCGGTCTGCACGACGCGGTCGACGGCGCCGAATGCCGCCGCGGGATCGGGGTCGGCGAGGGCCTCGACGACTTCGTCCAACAGCTCTGCATGGGTGTAGCCGAGCAACGAAACGGCGCGTTCGTACCGGACGGTTGCGGAGCCGGACTCTGTCGAGATGTCCGAACCCGCGATCAGCTGATCGAGCAGCGACAGGGTGTCACGCGGCGACCCGCCGCCGGCCCGGACGACGAGGGGAAGCACACCCGGCTCGACCTGCACACCCTCTTGCGCCGAAAGTTCTTGGACGTACTCGAGCATCGGCCCGGGCGGCACGAGCCGGAACGGATAGTGATGGGTGCGCGAGCGGATGGTCCCGAGCACCTTGTCGGGCTCGGTCGTGGCGAAGATGAACTTGACGTGGTCGGGCGGCTCTTCGACCAGCTTCAGCAGCGCGTTGAAGCCCTGCTGCGTGACCATGTGCGCCTCGTCGAGGATGAAGATCTTGAAGCGGTCGCGGGCCGGCGCGAAGATCGCCCGCTCGCGCAGGTCGCGCGCATCGTCGACACCATTGTGGGATGCCGCGTCGATCTCGACGACATCGAGGGAACCACCGCCGGCACGGGAGAGTTCGACGCAGCTCGGGCAGACGCCGCACGGCGTATCGGTCGGCCCCTCGGCGCAGTTGAGGCAGCGCGCGAGAACGCGGGCCGATGTCGTCTTGCCGCAGCCGCGGGGACCCGAGAACAGGTACGCGTGGCCGACCCGGTCGTTGCGCAGCGCCGTCATGAGCGGATCGGTGACCTGCGCCTGACCGATCATCTGCCCGAACGTCTCGGGTCGATAGCGGCGGTACAGGGCGGCGGTCACGCCCCCAGCCTACGGCGTGGGTGTGACA
>NZ_HG779660.1:0-19127 GCF_000582705.2 Microbacterium sp. C448 | reverse complement strand
CGATCCCGTGACCTCACGATTTTCAGTTAGTTGCGGGGGCTTCTTGGGTACTCGTTGATGCTAATCAGCCGCGTGATTCCGCGGTTCGAGTGCTCATTGAGCCTCGTTGATCGTCATTGTTTTGGTGGAGTTCCCAGCACATTCCCGGCACAGATCGTGCGGTGATTCCGTCCCCGCCAACCGAGTACGCCGTCGTCGATGGCCGCGCGCTGCATGCTACCGATTCTTCCATTTCGCAGGCCGCCGCGGCGAGGCCCCATCCGACCGATCGGCTCTCGCCGAGGTCAGTCGCGCGCCAATCTGCGCGCCCCACGAAGGCCACAAGGCAGGGCTGATCGGGGTGAATCTAACGCGACGCCCGCCGCCGAGTCGCCAGGGCTTCGCGGGTGATCAGAGGGATGGCCCGCTTCGAGGCGGCACTCCGAACAGGCCATCAAGTCTCTCCGCACCGCGTCTCGCTGCGTCCGACCTGGCGCGGCTGTACCGCTCGGTCATTTGCAGGGTGGAGTGCCCCATGATGGCTTGCACGTCGTTCGCAGCAGCGCCGCCATCGAACAGCAGCGTAGCGAGTGTGTGGCGAAGGTCGTGAAGACGGTAATCGTCACGGTCTAGGACCGCTCTGATCGCGTCCCACTTGATGGCCCTGCGGACGTTGGACCCGTTGATCCGGCCACCTTTTGGGCCGGTGAACACGAGCGAGGAGCGCGATTTGCCGGTCATTGCGTCATCAAGGTGCGGGACGAGCACTGACGGAATCGGGACGTCTCTCTCCTTGTGGCTCTTCGGCGTGTATTCCTTGATCCGACCATCGAGATCGGCGCTGAAGCTGCGGTGCACGTGGATTGATCGCGCATCGAGATCGACGTCGCCAACCTGGAGGGCGGCGGCTTCGTTGGCGCGCATGCCGGTGTAGATGAGGCCGGCGAGATAGTTGCGATAGGGGCCTGCCGGAATCGCGTTCAGCACCACGCCGACCTCCTCCGGTGTGAGTGCACGCGATCGGAGGTTGAGCTGTGGGTCCGCGACTGGTCGCCGTGCGAGGCGTGCTTGATTCATCGGGATCAGTTTGGCGCGTACTGCGCCGTCGAGGAGACGGCTGAGGACAGCAAGCGCGTCGATCTTGGTCGACGCCCCGCCGGTCCACTCGGTGAGCGCTTGTTCGACATCGCCTGCCGTGATCGTCTCGAGTCTGCGGTGCCCGAGCCATGGTTGGACCCGCAGCCGCCAGCCGCGCTCGTATGCGCGCGTTGTAGCGGGGCGGACACTGTCACGGATCGTCGGCCAGTATCTCTCATACCAGTCGCCGAGTCTCATTGACCCCTCGGGGAACTGCCGTGCCGCACCGTCTGCGCGAAGTGCTTTCGCCTCCTTGAGTGAATCGACGAGTGTGGCGCGCTCCTTCCACTCGCCATTGCGGCCGACACCCCAGATACGCACTTGGTACTTGCCCCCGCGGTCGGCACGGTATCGAATCCCTTCAGGAAGTGTCCGAAGAGTCTTGGGGTCGATTCGGCTTGCAGGCCCGTCACCGGAGGTCACGGGTGCCTCCGGACTCGAGGAAGTCGTCGAGTGTCGCGCGCTTCCAGAGCATGTGTTTGCCCATTTCCGCATCAGGGTGGGGGATTTGGTTTCTGCGGCGTAGCGAGTCGAACGTCGACATCGGCACTCGGCAGTACTCTGCCGCTTCGCGCCGATCGAGGTATGCGGAGCGGGGCGTTCGCACGTCCACGTCGGCGAACGGTGATGCATCCAGCGTCATTGCAGCCTCCTTTGGTCCTCGGTGGAACGCGAGACGGTTTTCCACGACGAGTGGTGCGATCGTCCTGCGAATGCAGGCCCGGTGAAGGCCGCGCAAAGCCCCAGCGCAATCCAGCGGAAGACACGCGAAACACCCACGTCTGGTTGAGGCTTTACATCAGCCACCGGCGGGTCGGCCGACGTTGGACGTCATGCCGATCAGCCAGCCCGCGGCGCGTGCTTTCTGGATCCAGTCTGAGGCGGTGCGCTCCGGGACGTCGAGCTGAAGTGCGATGGTGGTGATGACGTAGCGGCCGCGTTCGGCGAGGTAGTGCGGTTCGAGTGTGGTCTCCACGCCCGCCGTGTCGTCGACGGCTGTTGCGATAGGACCGGGCGCAATGCGCAGTGCGGACCCGACCGGCTGCGTCGCGCGCTGCGCGGACATTGTCTTGCCGTCGAGTGTCTTCACGTCGACCTTCACCCCCTTAGTTCGCCTTACCGCACATGCATTCCGCAGATTGCTTCTGACTGACTATACGACTTAGGAGTGTACTATTGTCAAGGCCCTAACAAGTTCCGCAACAACGAGATGGTCGTGCGAGCGATCGCTGTGGCAAACCAGAAGGACGGCGTCGGCAAGACGACCGTCACGATGCAGTTGGGTGCGGCGCTCTCGCGTCGGACAACTCGGCGATCCCGCAGCCTCGAAGTTGCCCAGGTGTAGAGCCTTGGTCATCGGCGTACGCGCCCCGTGCTCGAGTACTCGCCCCCGCGGCGCCAGCCGCGGCCGGGGGAACCAGCTCAGCTCAAGGCTCTCTGCCAGGCCACGTATGTGGGGCGCGATGCTCCGCATCCCTCGGGCTAGTCGGGATGAATGTGGCTCCGGTCGGTCAGCAGTCGATCCAATCGGGTGGTCTCCGACGCGGTGAGGTTGTACCCGTGCTCGGGCTGCGGGTATGCGAGGCTGCGCACGTCGTCAGCGTATGCGGTCACCGCGGCGATCATCGGGCCGCGCAGTTCGGCGTAGCGCTTTACGAAGCGGGCTGCGTGGCCGTCATAGATGCCAAGAATGTCATGGAAGACGAGCACTTGCCCGTCCGTGTTCGGCCCTGCGCCAATCCCGATGACGGGTATGTCGAGACGTGGCGTGATCGCGTTCGTTACCGCAGTGGGGATCGCTTCGAACACGATTGCGAAGCACCCCGCGTCCTGGAGTTCTCGGGCACTGTCGTGGATGGCGAGGCCTTCCTCGGCGGTGCGCCCCTGCGATCGGTACCCGTCGATCGTGGCGGCGGTCTGGGGGGTGAGTCCGACGTGGCCCATGACGGGGATGCCCGCTCCGATGATGGCGCGGGCGCGGTCGACGGAGGATCCTCCGCGTTCGATCTTGACGGCGTCGCACCCGGTCGATTTGATGAACCGTTGCGCGGTCGCGATGGCCTGCTCGTCGGAACCCTCGTAGGAACCGAAGGGGAGGTCGGCGACCAGGAGTGGGGTCGAGAGGCCACGGCGCACCGCGGCGGTGAGCATGAGCATCTCTTCGACCGTTACCGGCACCGTGCTGTCGTATCCGAGTACGGTCATCGCGGCCGAGTCGCCGACGAGCACGACGTCGGCCCCGGCGGCTTCGGCGATCTGTGCGCTCGGGTAGTCGTAGGCGGTGACCATCACGATCGGCTCACCGGCGGTCTTCTGCGCCGCGAGGCTGGCGATAGTCCGCCGTGCGCGGGCGTTCGACGAACTCACGGGGACCGACTGAGCGCTCATGAGCGCACGGCCGGCGTTCGCAGGACGGCGACCGCGTCGTCGACGTCGATGATGCCGTTGCGGTGATCGACGTGCACCACGATCGGGTCGTGCGAGTCGACCTCGTCCTCGTCGTAGTCGGCGTAGGTCAGTACGATCACGAGGTCGCCGTGGTGGACGAGGCGCGCTGCCGCGCCGTTGATCTGGATCTCACCGCTCCCGGGCGTGCCGGGGAGCGCGTAGGTCTCGAAGCGGGCGCCGTTGTCGATGTCGAGCACCTGCACCTGCTCGTGGACGCGGATGTCGGCCGCATCGAGGAGAAGGGGGTCGATCGTGATCGAACCGACGTAGTTGAGATCGCTGTCCGTGATGGTCGCACGGTGGATCTTCGATTTCAGCATCGTGCGTCGCATTAGCGGGTCGCCTCCAGGATTCGGTTGTCGATCAGGCGTGCTCGTCCGACCTGCGCAGCGACCGCGAGCAGCGCCGAGTCGCCGACGCTGTCGAGGATGCGGAGATCGTCGGGTGAGCGCAGTTCGAGGTATTCCGGGTCGATGTCCGCGGCAGCCAGGACGGAGCGCGCTGCCTGGAGCACCGTATCCGCTCGCGTTTCTCCTTGAGCGACGAGTCTGGCCGCGGCATCCAACGCCCGATTAAGTGCTGTGGCGCGCTCACGCGCGGCGGGATCGAGATAGACGTTGCGTGAGCTCATCGCGAGGCCGTCGCGCTCGCGCACGATCGGGCAGGCCACGATGCGCACGGGAATGTTGAGGTCCCGGACCACCCGGCGGATCACGAGCACCTGCTGCGCGTCCTTCTGCCCGAAGTAGGCCGAGTCGGGTGCGACGATGTGCAGCAGCTTGGTTACGACGGTGGCGACGCCGTCGAAGTGCTCTGGCCCCCGAGCCGCCCCGCATAGCACCTCGGTGATCCCGGAGACGTGCACGGTCGTCGCATATCCGCCCGGGTAGATCTGGTCTGCTGGGGGAGCGAACAGGATGTCGGCGCCTGCCCCGTCGGCGAGTTCCGCGTCGCGGGCTTCATCGCGCGGGTACGCGCCGAGGTCTTCGTTCGCGGCGAATTGGGTCGGGTTGACGAAGAGCGACACGACGACGAGATCAGTCTCGGCGCGAGCCTGACGCACGAGCGACAGATGGCCTTCGTGGAGGGCTCCCATGGTGGGAACCAGTCCAACGTTGCTCCCGCCGTCGCGAGCGTTGCGGAGCGCGTCGCGCACCTCGGCGATGTCGCGGATGATTCTCATGCGGTGGCCCTGCCCTTCTTAGCGAGCCCCCGCGTGCTTTCGCACAAGACGTCGAACAGCGGGAGCACCTCGGGAGATCGTCCGGCGATCGCGTCGCGCTGCCGGGTTACCGTGCGTTCGTCGCCCCGCGACACCGGACCGGTGAGCGCCGCCTCCGGGCCCCGCACTGCCCAGTTTTCGATCGTGCGGCGCACCAATGGGGCGAGGAGCGCACGCGCCTCCGCCGGGGTGAGCCCTGCGCCCGCGGCGACATTTTCGGCCGCAGCCAGGAGGGTGACGGTGAAGTTCGACGCGATCGACGCGGCGGCGTGATACGCGGCCCGCTGGTCGTCGGCGACCGGGAACGCGTGGGCGCCGAGCAGGTCCGCCAGCTGCTGGGCGACCGCGAGGGCATCGACGGACTTCCCGGCGATGGCGCAGCCGATCCCGCGGAACGCGTCAGGTCCTTCGTCGCCGACGAAGGTTTGCAGCGGGTGCCACCCGAAGTCCACGTCAAGCTCGGCAAGGGGGTTCGCTCCAGACACGGAGCCGATGAGAGCCGCCGAGCCGTGAAGCATGTCGGCCGCGCCAGCGATCTCTCCATCGGTCACGCACAGCAGGACGACGTCCGCCGAAGGGACGGTCTCGCCCCTCATCATCGGCCCGTGCACGACCGCTCCCGCAGCACGGAGTGCGCGCGCGAGCGGACGCCCGAGTCGCCCACCGCCGACGACGGTGACAGTCATGGGGGCGGTGCGTGGGTGTGAGGGAAGGGGGATCATGTGTGGATGGCCGAGCGACACAGCTGACCTGTGCTCAGTATCGATGGTTTATGCACCAAGTGCAAAAGCAGGGTCACAGCTTCCTGAGCAGTACTCTCTCCACCGCGTGGTCTGACCCCTTGCGGAGGATGAGTCGTGCCCGCTGTCTCGTCGGCAGTACATTCGCCTGGAGGTTCGGCAGGTTGATGCCGTTCCAAAACCCCTTCGCGGTCTGAATCGCCGCTTCGTCGGTGAGGTCGGCGTACACGGTGAAGTAAGAGTCCGGGTTGCTGAAGGCGCCCTGTCTGAGGGTCATGAATCGGTCGATGTACCAACGGCCGATGTCGTCGGTGTCGGCATCCACGTAGATCGAGAAGTCGAAGAGTTCGCTGATCGATACGCCGTCGGTGTCCCGGGGAGGTTGCAGCACGTTCAGGCCTTCGACGATGACGACATCCGGCCTGCTCACCGTCACCCGTGCGCCATCCACGATGTCGTAGTGAAGGTGGGAGTAGACCGGGGCCTCGACTTCGGGTGCACCGCTCTTGACCTGTCGGAGGAACTGAACGAGCGCGCGGCGGTCATAGGACTCGGGGAATCCCTTCCGCCTCATGAGCCCCCGGCGCGCGAGCTCGGCATTCGGGTAGAGGAAGCCGTCTGTAGTGACGAGTTCGACGCGTGGCGTGTCGGCCCAGCGACTGAGCAGATCCCGCAGCAGCCTGGCGATGGTGGACTTGCCGACCGCCACTGAACCGGCGACGCCGATCACGAACGGAGTGGCGGTGGGAGGTTCCCCCACGAAGGCGCTCGTCCGGGAGTCCAGAGCTCTGGTGGACCGTGCGTAAAGGCTGAGTAGCTTGCTGAGCGGGAGGTAGACGTCGCGCACCTCGTCGATGTCGAGGTGGTCGCCGAGTCCGCGCAGTTGCGAGATCTCCCGCTCGGTCAGGGGCTGCTCCATCCCCGGTGCCAGATCTGCCCACTGGGATCGTTCGATCTTGCGGTACAGCGTCCGTGCGGGCGCGGCAGGATCGACGGAGCTGATCATGGCACCATGGTCTCGAGCGGACCGGTGCTCGGGTTTCAACTCACTCGCGGTCGAGCAGCTCGACCACGCGGTCGAGGATGGCGTCGGCCACGACGCGCTTGCTGCCGGAGACCTCGGCCACGACCGCCCCGGATGCTGCGAAGATGAGTGCCTCGTTGTCATCCGTGCCGAACCCCTTGTCATGCCCGACGGGGTTGGCCACCAGGAGGTCGGCGGGTTTGCGGGAGAGCTTCTCGCGGGCGAGCGTCACGAGCTCGTCGCGATCCGCCGCCGTTTCGGCCGCGAATCCGACCACGACCCGCCCCGGCACCGGATGCGAGACCAGCTCGCCGAGTACGTCCTTTGTGCGGACGAGCGCCAGCTCGAGCGTCTCCCCGTGCGCGTTCTTCTTGATTTTGCGGTCAGAGACCTGCGCTGGGGTGAAGTCGGCGACGGCTGCGGCCATGACCACGACCGATGCGGTGCCCGCCGCGGTGCCGACCTCGCGGGCCAGATCAGCGGCGGTGTGCACGTCGACTGTGTGGAGACCGGAGTTCTTGAGAGCTGCGGCGGGTTCCGCATCCATGTGCGCGGCAATGACTGTCACCTCGGCCCCACGCGCGGCTGCGGCGAGGGCGATCGCGACGCCTTGTTTGCCGCTCGAGCGATTCGCGAGGTACCGCACCGGATCGATCGGCTCGCGGGTGCCGCCCGCGGTCACGAGGACCCGTCGCCCGGTGAGATCGTCGGATGCCGCGCGCGTCACGACAGTCGATGCGGCAGCGATTGTCGCGGACACGATGGCGTCGGGCTCGCTCATTCGCCCCGGCCCGATGTCGTTGCCGGTGAGTCGTCCCGAGTTCGGTCCGACCAGAATCACCCCGCGAGCTCGTAGAGTGGCGATGTTCGCGGCGGTCGCCGGGTGTGTCCACATCTCGGTGTGCATTGCTGGGGCCACCACCAAGGGTGCGTTGCTGGCCAGCACCGTCGTTCCCAGAAGGTTGTCGGCAATGCCGGCGGCGAGCTTTGCGAGGGTGTTGGCCGTCGCCGGAGCGATCACGATGACGTGCGCTTGTTGCCCCAGACTGACGTGACGCACCGCGGCCACATCGTCGAAGATCGACGTGGAGAGCGGGTTCCGGCTGATCGCCTCCCACGTCGGCGCGCCGACAAACCGCAACGCGGACTCGGTCGCGATCACCCGTACGGAATGCCCGGCCAAGACGAGGTCCCGCACCACCTGCACGGTCTTGTAAGCGGCGATGCCACCTGTCACACCTACGACGATGTTTAATGATTGGCTCATGGTTCCTCTATGGCAAGGGTGGACACGCGTCGTCTCATGCGCATCGGTCTGCGATCAATCGCAGACTACTCGACCGCCGAATGCCACAAGCGCGCAGCCCGACGACTGAGCTACACCGTGGGTAGATGTTCGGGATGGGTCGGCAGATGCTCCACGAAGCGTTCCAGTTCGGAGATCAGATACAACGGCTTGGTGCCAGAGAAATGGGGAGCGACGTTGCCGAGGCGCACGTGATGGCGTAGTCGCGAGGGACTCAGCCCGAGGATCGCGGCGGCCGTCGCGTCGTCGACTGCGACGAGGGTCGTGGGGAGTGTGAGGGAATCAACCACCGGCAGGTCGGCCGACATTGGACGTCATGCCGACCAGCCAGCCCGCGGCGCGTGCTTTCTGGATCCAGTCTGAGGCGGTGCGCTCCGGGACATCGAGCTCAAGCGCGATGAGCTTGACGGGCGGCAGATCTGCGAGTGCGGCGATGCCGTACAGGATCTCAATGACCTGCCAGCGCTCGTCCTTCATCCCACGCTTGACGACCGCCTGGGCCATCCACAGCGGGACGATCCGCCGATCGGTGGTCGTGAGGTCCGCGACCGTCGTCCACTTCGCCTGCGCACTGTCATCGAGCAGCAATGCGACACAGTGCGGGATGGCCGCGCGCAGGATCGCCTGTGGGGCGGTGTGCTTCAACCGGTCTTCGCTGAAGTCGGTGGCGATTGCACGGTTGGTGATGGTGGTGATGACGTAGCGGCCTCGTTCGGCGAGGTAGTGCGCCTCGAGTGTCGTCTCTACGCCGGCCGTGTCATCGACAGTGGTTGCGACAAACCCTGGCGCGATACGCAGTGCGGACCCGACCGGCTCTGTCGCGCGCTGCGCGGACATGCTCTTGCCGTCGAGTGTCTTCACGTCGACCTTCACCCCCTTAGTTTGCCGTACCGCACATGCATTCCGCAGATTGCTCTTGACTGACTATACGACTTAGGAGTGTACTGCTGTCAAGACCGTAACGAGTTCCGCAAATAGGAGGTCGCCGTGCGAGTGATCGCTGTTGCAAACCAGAAGGGCGGCGTCGGCAAGACGACTGTCACGATGCAGTTGGGCGCGGCGCTGTCGCGTCGACATCGAGTGTTGGTGGTGGACGTTGACCGGCAGCAGTCGACGGTGTGGTGGTCGGAGAACATCAGGGATCGGTTGCCGTTTGACTTCGCCGGCAACCAGAACCCGAAGGTGCTCACCCGGATGCGTGAGTTGCACGCGGAGTATGACTTCCTCCTGGTCGACACCCCCGGCAGCCTCGAAGACACTCCGGTGTTGGAGACCGTGCTGGACGCGGCCGACTACGCGATCGTGTCGCTGACGCCGGAAGCCCTCGCGGTTGAGCCCACGATGCGGACCATCGCGCGCCTGATCGAGCCGCGCCAGATGCGCCATGCGGTGCTGCTGAACCGTATCGACCCCCGCATCCCTGCGCAGCTGAAGGCGTGGCGAGACCTGCTCGACACGACGTGGGGGATTCCGCGCCTGGACGCCTACCTACGTCAATACAAGACACAGGCTGACGCGCCCGTGCTCGGGCACCTGGTGACCACGGTCCGCGACAACCGCCACACGGCGGGCGCCATCGCCGACATCACGCGGGTCGGGCTCGAGGTGTCCGAACAAGTCGCCCTCACGGGCATCGGGCGGTGGTGACCATGGGCAAGATCGAACTCGGCCAACGCCTGAGTGACGTGCGCGCCCGGATGCAGACAGAGCTGCCGGTCGAGGAACGCGGACTGGCGAAGTTTGCGCGACTGGTGCGTAAGGACGCGCGCCTGCGGGCCGACCAGGATGCCGCACTCTCCACTCTCACCAAAACGGTGATGCGGCGCCGACGCGTCAAAACGGAACGCATCACAGAGAACACGCTGATCCGCGTCGCGATCGATCTACTCCTGGCTCACGCGGACACATTGCGCGGGTCTACGGAAGACGAGCTCCGCCGCTCCGTGATCACCGCACTTCCGAACTCCCGCACTCCGGCAGTCCCGGACTCCGGCAGTGCCCATGTCCGGGACTCGCAAACCTCCGCGGTGACCGACCACGGAGCATCCCGACAGCCAAGGTCTGCCACATCCGAACGCCCCGCCTTCGATAGCTCCCTGGGTCAGCATGATCATGATTCCCGCGCACACGAGACGTGGATGCCCGTCACCTCCGGTCAGCCCGGCACGGTTGCGCGGTGAGGCCATGTCGGACGACTACTGGAACGACGAAGAACCGATCTCCCCGGACGCCGAGGACCTTCGGTTGCAGATCGCCCAGGCCCGCCGGCGGCTGTATGACCGGGAGAAGGAACGCCGCGACGCCCGCCGCGCGTGGTCCCGTGAGTACTACGCGCAGCACCGCGAGGAGTACCTCGAGTATCAGCGGCAACACCGGGCCGCGATACGGCAGAAGGATCCAGAGGCGTACCGCCAGGCAAAGCGGCAACGCGACCAACGGTGGCGCGACAAGCACAAAGACGAGGTCAACGCGAAGCTGCGCGAGAAATACCGGACGGATCCCGAAAAGCACCGGCAGCGACGCCGTGAGCACTACGCCGCCAATGCCGAGGAACAACGGGCGCGGCGCCGCGAGTACTACGCAAGGAACAAGGAAAGGCAGCTCGCGACCCAGCGGGCATGGCGGGACCGGGAGAAACGGCGCCGCGACGCCGGCCTGCCCCCGCGCCGGCTCCACCGGGTGTCCCGAGACGACCGGATAGCTCACAGGGCGGATGCGGACGCGTTCTTCACCCGCGAATGGACCACGGCGGAGCTATCCGAGGCGCTCCGGTCGGTCGCGACCCCACCCGAGCTTGTGGCGGCGTTCAAACGCGACAGTCTTCGAGCCCGCGCCGCCTATCACCTCGCCGAGCAGAAGGAAGAGCTCGCCCGACTGCACAAGGAACTGGACCGCGCCCGGCCCGGCCCCAAGCCGACCCGCACCCTCCAAGCCGTGGAAGAAGCGCGACTGGACGCAATCGGACGTGAAGTCAACGAACGGCTCCGGCATCGCGAACCCGCCCGGCACCCGCACCACCTGGACCCCGCCGCACCGCACCCCATGCTGCAACCGAATCATCCGATGGGAATGAACCGATGACCCTCACCCCGCACATGAATGAAACAACCCTGGTCGATCAACGCGACACGGAAGTGACCCTGTTCCGCGTCGCGATCTCCGCCTTCCTGTACTACCCCGGCAAGCTCAGCGACGAGCCGGGGTACACGATCGACGAGGACCTCGCCTGGTGCATTGCACCGCTCCGATCCCTCCCCGCACGCCAACTCGCCCACACGACGGACACGATCCGAGCCCTCATCATCGACCCGAGTGCCGACCGCCGTGAGTTCATCGCAACCCTCGCAACGCTCGCCGGGGACTAACAGGGAAGGGGCGATGGGAGCGCCGTGCCGTCGAACGATTCGGCGCGGCCCGCGAGCCCTTCCCGGCGGCCGATCGTAGCTCGCTCCGGCCTGCTCCGTTCCGGCCCTGCGGCATATCCTCCCTCGCTGACGCTCAGTCCGGTAATCCTCGGGCCCGGCACTGCGCGCCCCTCCGCTCGCTCTTAAAGCCACTTGCCGGACAGGCGCTACGAATAGTCAAGAAGCGAGGAACGGCCATGAACACGACAACACCGGGCAACCCCGACTCCATCGTCGCCAGGGATCACCTGGAAGACGTCGTCGACCGCCTTGCCGACGTCGTCGACGGGCTCCTCAAGGGCCACGAAGAAGTCAGCTGCATGCTCGAGTTCGACCAGGCCGAAGCCCTCGCTGAGGTCCTCTACGCCGGCCACCACGCCGACGCCGCCGCTCGGCTCATGCATCGTTGGGTGCTCACCGAACCCGACTGGAACGACGACCCTGAGCAGGCAGCGACCGCCCGAAGCTGGCTCGCGATTTCGGTCGCACCCAGCGAGCTCGATGACCTCGACGGCTAGGGCTGAGATTTAGTTGTGCGCGGGATCGGGGCGAGCGCACGCTGCACCGCGTTCGCACTCACCCCGAGCACGCGCGCGATATGCGTGATCGGCCGGTCGAGATTCCGCAACTCCACCGCCATCGCGATCCGCTCCGGCGTCATCACGGTCGGACGCCCCGGCCGCCGCCCCTCCTCTGCAGCCGTCGCCATCCCCGCGCGCGTCTGCAAGCTCGCCAACCGCCGCCGCAACACCTCCAACGCCAACAGCACTTCGCCCGGATCCACCGACGCACCTACCCCTGCGCACAGCGCCGGCTCGCTCAACGACCGAAACCCCACGCCCCGTCTCCTCAAGCCCGCCACCGTCGCAACGAAGTGCGGAACTGCGGATGACAGGTGCGCCGCGCTCGTCACTACCAGAGTGTCCCCGGGATCGAGGCTGTGAAGACACTCCTCCAAGCCTGGACGGGTGCGAGATTCCGCGGGGCCGTCGTCCGTGAAGATCTGCTCTGCGCCCGCGCGGGTCAGCTCGTCGGTATCCGGGGTGGTGCCGGGCAGTAGCTCACGCATGTAACCGATGGCACGTGTCACCGAGACGGGCCCCCACGCTCGGGACCGCCGGGCACGATCACTGGCGCCGCGGCGTCCGTCTGCTGTGCAGGCTGCATCGAGCGCCGCAGCGCCACTAGGTTCGCCACCGTCTTCTGCTCCATCGCCGTAGCGAACTTCCCGTCTGCGGGAATCCGCAACTCCGGAATCACCTCCCGCAGCGACGTCTCATGTAGGTCCACCAGCAACTCCGTCACCCCTCGCGGTAGATCACGACGCGACCGGGCGAACTGCGTCACATGATGCAGCTCACTCAGCCATTGCGTCGCCGCGAATCGACTCATCGGCGCCGACTGCGCAGCTGCGAGAGCAATGCTTGCGCCTCGGAACGGATCATCCCGATCTGAGCCGCGCGCGTCGAAGACCATATCGCCGTCGCGATCGAGGATCGTCAGGCGATTCACCAACGCTCCATCCTCGACAGCTGCGACAAGTGTTCGTGTCGCGTCGAATCCGCGGTCGTGTGCCTCGCGGCTCGTATATCGCGCCGGACTATCGGCCTGTACTTCCCGCAGGTAGCGTGACACCACGGTCAAGAGGCTCTCCGCGCGACGCGAGGCGACAACCACCAAGCGGGTCTCAAAACCCGCCGCGGCGAAGCGATCGGCTATCGCAGTGGCAACGGCGGAATCATGGAATGTACCCTCAAGCAGCAGCGAACGATGGTTCTCTCGTGCGTAGCGAATACAGTCGCGCACCCAGCCCGCCGACGCCCGGGCAAGGACTCGTGCGCCATCGGCCGAACGCGCAGTAGAGAGCTCGCGGAAGGCTGGATGGAATGCGGGTAGCTCATCGCCGCTAACGGCCGCGAGGGCACCGCCATGCTCAGCGAGGAGGGGCGCAATCGCGCGAGACCGGCCTGCCCCTGGCTGGCCGCTGAGGAGAACGAAAGCCCTGGCCCCGCCTATGGTGTCTTGCGGGAACAACAGCGGGAGTATGTCACGCCGCAGGATTTCGCGGTGCTGGTCCTCGGTGATGTCCCCGTCGGTCATCTGGATGCTCCCGAGAGTTCCCTGACTCGAGCATCGATCTGTGCCGCGAGGGCGTTCACCCGTGCGCGATCGTACCCGTCGATTGTCAGGAGATCGCGGCGGAGCTGTGTGAGTTCCAGTCGCGCGCCGTCTGGCGCTGACACATCGGAAGACGCGGCATAGGTTAGGAGCGCAGTGAGCGTTGACGCCGACTCTCGCAAGAGTTCGTACGCCACGACATCGTTCGCCCGCCACGACGAGATCTCAGTCACCATTGCCTCCGCGCCTATGCTAAGCCCGGCGCGGTAAAGGGTAGGACGGGAGTTTCGGAATGTTCCCGCAGAGTAGAAGTTGCGCGAACCCGCGTGCGTAACCGACTCGGCACCGACTCTTCAGAGGCAGATGACAAGTTGCTCCGTCGCGGCCTTGCTACGTGATCCAGACGAGCCCCCGAGAGTGGAGTGATTGGTAGAGATGGATTCGACCGTGACGGACTCGAAGTAGTCGCGAGCCAGGACGTGGAGATCGCGACCCGCCTGGTTCAGAAGCCCATTCTTGGGGTAGCTGAGAACAATGGGTTTGCTTGAGGCAGCCGAGATTCTGAGTAATTCGCGGATGCTCGTCTCTACTTCGGTCTTCCGTGAAAACCCAGACACAAACGTGTCTGCTCGGACCCGTCCTGATCCGCGCGAAGTCGGAAAATCATACTTGTAGAGGGTTTCGTACAGGTGATAAAACCGACCATATTGATCGCGCGTGTACGGCGGGTCTGCGTAGATGACTGACGCATCGGTGGCTCCGCCGGATCTGAGAAGGGTGAGCGCGTCAACCGTCGTTACTCGCGTCGTCGCTCGCCAACTGGCGAGGCTGTGAGGTTGATTGACGGTGCCGACCTGCCAGAACTTTTCGGTAACGCTCTTGCTCCAGGCTCGCACGACTCGGCCATAGCCGCCGGAAGGGGTTGGTTTAAGAAATTGCGCGGAATGTCCTGGGGAGTTCAAGACGGCCGATATCGACGTTAGCCATTGCGACATGAGGGCGTCGCGCACAGACTGATCCGGGTAGGAATCGATCGCAAAGCGGAGCGCATCGACTTCAATCGCCTGATGCAGACTCAGGTATCCCGCGGAAAAATAGAGCGAAGCCAACTTGTATCTAGCGACGCCAGCGCAGGTTGATGCGTCGACGGCGGCCCGGCGAGCGGTGGCTGAGGTACCCACGTGTTTCGCGCGTCGAACATAGCTTTGCAGCTTGGCGACGTCGCCGTTCAACGCAGCCGTCTCGATCTCGAGTTGAGCAGAGAACTCTTGGGTCAGTCGATCTCGGGACTCTTGCATCGTTGCATCGAAGACTCCGCGATCGAGGGCAGGGGGGGAACTCGTCGGTCCGAAGCGTGCTCGGAGCATTGCACCGACGAACTCGGAAGCATCATTCAGGTAGACGGGGCGCTTTCCAACGAACTCATCTGCCACACTCCCCATCCCAGCAAAGAGATCAAGGATCGGCCCGTCCTCACTGATGCTCTCCACGGCTTCTCGCACGGCGCCGGAAATATGGCGCTTGGTGCCCATATAGCGGATCATCGATGCGATTCCGATTCTGCGACACACTCCCGAGCGGCGCCTTGTCAGCCTTGTGCTCTCAGCACTATACGATGAGCCCGTGCCGGAGAACGACGGCGGGCCGGAAGGCTTGACAGTCCCTGGGGATAGCGAGCCGCTCATCTCGATACTTGTCGTGTCCGACCTTCACGCGAGCAGTAGCGCCCCCGGCGACAAGGCTGGATCGTGGATCACGACAACTACGACGCGGGATGAACGCAATCACCCGATCGTTGGCTTGCGACATGTGCTTGAACGCGAAAAGTTGTTCCCTACGTTGCTTCTCTGCGCTGGTGATATCACCGACAAGGCCGACTCAGCCGCGCTCGTCGACGCGTGGCGAGACGTCAATGACCTTGCCGGGAGTCGTGGGTCGACGCTGATCGCGACAGCAGGAAATCACGACGTGGATTCCCGCGGTGGCACCGAGATAGATCCTCGAGGAGTCTTGTTCGATCTCGCGCCGCTCTTCCCTCACGACGCCGATGCGTCACGAGCGGACTATTGGTCCAGAAATTACTGCATCATTGACGCGGCAGCCCCTGCCGATGACGGGCCGATCCCGTGGCGTGTGGTCGCCGTCAACTCAAGCGCATTCCACGGTCTCAGCTCCAAGCAGGGGGAAGAGCTGGACCACGGACGGGTTTCGAAGCGAACGACCAACAGGCTGGAGAGCGATCTGCAGGGTCGCGCGCCAGCACAGATTCAAATCCTTCTCTTGCACCACCACGTCGAACAGCTGCCTGACGTCGACACTGACGAGCATGGCCAAGTTCGAGAGGCGGAGCACCTTCTGGCCATGTTGGAACGAACGGGGCCATGGCTGGTGGTACACGGACACAAACACCGCCCATATTTTCAGTACGCCCGCGGCGGAGCCGGCAGCGCGGCTGTGTTCTCGGCCGCGAGTATGGCTGCTTTCGCCTGGGGCCAGACATCCTCCATCGCTAGCAATCAGGTCCATCTGATCACGCTGTGGGATCCCTCCGATCAGGGCGTCCCAACGCTGGGTCTGGCTGCACAGTTCCGTTCGTGGTCATGGCGGCCAAGTATCGGGTGGGCAGAAGCGGAGGGCGCGGCAGGCTGGCCCGGGCGAGGTGGATTCGGATGGCGGATCGATCCCGCCGCTCTCGCCAGGATGATCAAAGCAGCCGGACTCGGACCTGGATTGGCGCTTACGGCTGCGGACCTGAAGATGCGGCACCCAGAGCTCCCATTCCTCGCCCCCAGCGACATCGAGAACCTTGCGCGTCAGCTGGATAATCTCGGGATCGCCGTCGCTCGGGACTCAAGTGGCGAGATAGTGGAACTGAGGGCCAAGATCCCTGATGTGAGCGGAGTGATCGCGTGAGCGTGCGAGGGTTTGTTGGCGCAGACCGATCACTCACGTCATTTAATGCGCGAACGTACTCGGCGCAGCAGGTCGCCGCTTCGTTCGTGCCACCCGAGTCATTCTTTACGCTGGTTAATCCGGTGCACTCGGTGCTCTCGGGTCCGCGAGGTTCAGGCAAGACCACGTTGCTGAAGATGCTCCAGCCGGAGGCGCTCGAGCGATGGCACCATACGCAGGCGGAGTCGATGGTTGGCGCGATCGACTACACCGGTGTGTTCGTTGCAACTGATCGGATCTGGAAACAGCAGCTCGAGCCGGACACGGACGAACTTGATCGGCTCATTCGCGACGTGATCGCGGAGTCTGCGTTCGCGACGCAGGTCGCGCGTGAACTCGTCACGACGATGGCTTGGCGCGCCCATAGCATTCCCGAAAATACGCCGCATCATGCGAGGGCCCGACTCACTCCCGCCGACGAGTTGCTTCTTGTCCGGGAACTATCGTCTCTCTTGAGGCTGCGCGTCGAAGTCCCTCGAATCGAGTCGGTTGTGAGCGCTTTGGTGGCACGGTTCAGGGAACATGGCGAGCTCCTACGTAGCCCTCGTGAGATCGACACTCAGCTGCCCGACTGGCTCATAAGAGACACCCTCAGCACAGCGGAAGCGTGTATTCGGCTCTTCAATACCGCCGCGCAGCAGTCCGATCATCAATGGGCGCTGCTGTTCGACGAGATGGAGCTCGCCCCACCAAGGGTGACTGAATCGGTGCTGGACGCCATGCGGGGGAGTCAGTCTGTGCTCCTGTATAAATTGAGTTTGTCGCCCGTTCAACCGGAGTTCGCTCGGTTGAATATGCCGCTAGCAGGAGTTCACGGGCAGGATTTCGAGCTCATCCGTCTGTCGTCCCAGTACTCGGCGGCACCACGGTTCGCGGAAGACATCATCGAAGCCGAACTCAGAAAACGCTACGTCAATGAGTTGGCCCTCACATCTCGTCGGGTCTTCGGTGCGGGGCGATTCGCGTCGGTTGAGGAGGACGAGGACCCGTACGCAATTGGGTCCTGGCTGTGGAAGCGCTATGACAGCCTGGCGAAGTCGGACGACACCTTTGCTGATTGGCTCGCGAAGAAGGGCGTAGACCTGCACGCACTGCAGGATTTGACGCCCAACGAACGCGCAGCAAAGGTGCGGAAGATCCGAAACATCGTCGTATTGCGCGAGCACTACCGACGCCCCCACCAGACGGGTCGCAAGTCGCACGATCTCTACACGGGAGCGGAGGGGTTGGCGACACTAGTTGATGCGAATCCCCGCCTATTGATGGCGCTGCTCGGGCATGTCTTGCCACGGGACCTACCGCGCACGCTTCCGCTCGACCGCGCGGCCCAAAGCGCGGCCATCGACAGTGTCATTGATCGATTCCTCGCGCTGTTGAGGTCTCAACCAGCAGTACAGGGGGACGACGGACGCCTGTTTCAAGTCGTAGACCTCGTCGAAGCGATTGGAAAGGAACTCGGGCGTCGACTCATTAGCGGACCCTTCGACGACAACCCCGTAACTGCGTTTCGAGTCGATCGACGATCACCTCCGCATGTGATCAGTGCCCTCCAAATCGCGCTTAACGTTGGGGCCATTGTTCACCTTCCGGACGACTCAAATCGGCCGATCCCAGATACGCTCGAAGGGGAGCTCTTCCGCTTGTCTTTCGTGCTCGCGCCTCGCTATCGACTGCCGCTGCGGCTTGGCGAACATCGGGGCCTGCGCTCAATCGTTACAAGGGGTGACGCGCGGGCTTGGTACTTCCCTTCGGGCCGCAGCCGCCGGGATCGAGGAGGTCAGGCATTGTTCGACTTCCCGCCGTCCAGAGAGTAGGCCAACATGACTTCGGCACTGCATGCCCAGGTGGCATCGTTTGCGTCAAGCGAAATTGCGCTGATCGACTATGTGGCGGTCGTCTACTCAGTGGGCTACGAAACGCGGTCAACGTTCATTGCGAGCACGGCTAGCCAGGGCTCGCACCTCGTGGGCTTCACTTTCCCTACTCAGCGTGAGGGGCAATTTCAGAAGAACCGCATCTGGGCGCTCGAGCACGGAGCTGTAGTTGAGGTCGAAGCCGAGGATCAGTTTGCACAGCGGCTTCGGAACACGTTGACTGACGTGATCGCGGCATTTCATGGCGCGACGCCGGATGAAAGACCTCGGTTCTTGGTCGACATCTCGTCCATGACGCGTCAACGAATTGCCGACTCGATCCGGATTCTGCATACCGAGTTGGGCGCGGCGGTGGAAGCGCACTGGGTTTATGCCCCTGCAACCTTCGAAGGTTCCCGTGTGGACGATCAGGTTGTCGTTACCAACGGTGCTGTGAGCGGTTACGAGGGATGGGGAGATCCGAGCCTCCCGGTGACCTGTGTGGTCGGGGCGGGTTTCGAGGGTGACCTCGCACTCGGGGTGATCGATGACATCGAACCCGAGGATGTTTGGGCATTCTTGCCCCGCGGGTATTCCCCCAACCATGACGTCGAACTGGACCAGCTGAATAGCTCACTCTTGCACGTGGTCGAGGCGGGCAAGACACTCGAGTATCGAGTTGATCAACCACTCGAAGCACTGCTGCGACTTGACGCACTATTGGGCGGAGAGATCGCAACCCGCCGGGTCGTCATCATTCCGTTGGGCCCCAAGATCTTCGCCTTGGTCGCTTCACTCGTTGCGCTATCAGCCCCTGAGTCGATCACTCTATGGCGGCTCAGTTCTGAATCGAGGCGACAGGCGATCGATCGTATTCCTGATGGCTCAATTGTTGGCTTGTGTGTGACGTCCCAAGGGCCGGAAGGGGCGGACCCCGCCGGCGG
>NZ_HG779659.1:0-15167 GCF_000582705.2 Microbacterium sp. C448 | reverse complement strand
GCACCTTCCTCGATCGCGGTCGCGGTCGCGCCGGCGTGCACGTCGATTCCGATCGCTCGCAGTTCTTGCGAAACGAGCCAGGCGAGATCGGGTTCGAAGGGACTGAGCGGATGCGCGGAGCTCTGCACGATCGACACCTCGAGACCGCTCGCGGCCAGAGCTTCGGCAGCCTCGACACCGATGAATCCGGCGCCGAGCACGACAGCACGGCGAGCGCCGCCCGTGACCGAGTCGCGCAGCGCGAGGGCGTCGTCGACGGTGCGGAGCGTGCGAACCCGGGCGGAGGTGATTCCCGGGATCTCGGGGATGACCGCGGCCGCACCCGGAGCGAGCACGAGGGCGTCGTAGTCGATGACCTCGAGACCATTCGCCGTCTGCACGGTCACGTTTTTCGCGGCAGTGTCGACGGCGATGACGTCATGCCCGGGCCGGACATCCAGCGCAAGCGCCGCGCGCAGCGTCTCCGGCGTCTGCACGAGGAGCTTCGCGGGATCCTCGATCTCACCGCCGACGAAGTAGGGCAGGCCGCAGTTCGCGAACGATACGTGCGGGCCGCGCTCGAGCACGATGATCTCGGCCGACTCGTCGAGGCGCCGCGCGCGAGCGGCGGCGCTCATTCCCCCGGCGACCCCACCGACGATCACGATCCTCATCGGACGATCTCCAGACCGGTCGCCTGCGCGGCCTCGTCGACGCCACCGGCATCCTGAACCGACAGGCCCTGTTCTTTCATCTGCGCCACCGCCTGCGCGGATCGATTGCCGGTCTGGCAATAGACGACGTAGTCGAGATCTTCGTCCAGCTCCGAGATCTGGGAAGCAAACTCGGAAGACTGGAAGTCGATGTTGACGGCGTCCTCGAGGTGTCCCGAGGCGAATTCGGTCGGGGTGCGCACATCGACGACGACGGTGTCGGCGCCCAGCTCGACCACCGCACCGCTCGGGGACGCCGCGCATCCGGCGAGGAGCGCGGCAACGGCAGCAAGGGCCAGTCCGCCGCCCAGGGAGCGCAGGCCCCTACGCGGCAACATCATGCCCCGCGCAGAGCTGGTTCTCGGGGACACCGCTGAGCGCCTCCTCCACGTGCTGGCCGCATCCGGCCCACGTCGTTTTTCCGCACACATCGCACGCCACCGGACTGCACATGACTGACCTCTCTCGTCGTTCGACCTCAGATTATCATACCCCCGGGGGTATCCGCGAGTGAGGTTGAAGTGCCGACCCCTCGCGCTTGACAAGGTCGGAGCGATAGCGTCGGGATCGCGCCATGCGGGCGCGTCGAGAGAGGTTTCGCCGTGGACGTTTTCGACACGATCGTGGTCGGCGCGGGCATCGCAGGACTGACCGCAGCGCGCCTCTTTACGAGAGAAGGGCGCCGCGTCGTGATTCTCGAGGCGCGCGACCGCGTGGGTGGCCGGGTGCACACTGACCGCAGCGAGGGGCTCGTCACCGACCTCGGCGCATCCTGGATCCACGGCATCACCGACTCCCCCGTCGCGGCGGCAGCAAAAGCGTTCGGGATGCCGATGGTCGAGTTCACGGTCGGCGGATATCAGGCCGACAGCCGCCCGATCGCCCACTACGGGCCCGACGGGCACCGCCTCTCGAACGCCGCCGCACAGGCCTATGTCTCAGACATCCATGCCGTCGACGCGACTCTCGTCGACGTGATCGCCTCATCGAGCCCGGATGCCTCGTACCGCGACGTGACAGAAGCAGCCCTCGCGCTTCAGAACTGGAGCGAGGACCGCGTCCAGCGCGTCCGCGAATACCTCGAGCACCGCGCCGAGGAGCAGTACGGCGCGTGGATCGAGGATCTCGCGGCCCACGGCCTCGACGACGACTCGATCGACGGCGACGAAGTTGTCTTCCCTCAGGGGTACGACGCCCTCGCGACGGGGTTGGCGCGGGGACTCGATGTGCGCCTCGAGCACGTGGTGACTCGCGTCGAGTGGAGCACCGACGGAGTCGTCCTGACGACCGATCGCGGAACATTCGCCGCACGCGATGCGGTGGCCACCGTGCCTGTCGGCGTGCTGCAGTCAGACGATTTCGTCATCGACCCGGCCCTCCCCGAACCGGTGGCGGGCGCGCTCGGACGCCTGACGATGAACGCCTTCGAGAAGGTCTTCCTACGCTTCCCGACGAAGTTCTGGGACGACGACGTATACGCGATCCGCCAGCAAGGTCCCGAGGGACGCTGGTGGCACTCGTGGTACGACCTGACCGCCCTGCACGGCGAGCCCACATTGCTGACCTTCGCGGCGGGACCCGCGGGCATCGAGACGCAGGACTGGGCGACAGACCGGGTCAGCCAGTCCGTGCTCGCGCAGCTGCGTCGGCTCTACGGCGACCGCGTCGAGGAACCGTCCCACGTCCACATCACCGACTGGCAGGGCGACCCTTTCGCCCGAGGCTCGTATGCGTACATGACACTCGGGTCGACGACCGACGACCACGACGCCCTGGCTACCCCGATCGGTGGGGTCCTGCACCTGGCGGGCGAGGCGACGTGGACGGATGACCCGGCCACCGTCACCGCGGCGATGTGCTCGGGACACCGTGCGGCGACACGCATCCTGGGTCGTGAGATCCCGATCGAGCGACTCTGGATGGATTGACCGGCGGAGAGTCTCCTCAGCCCTCGACGCCGGGCACCCGAGGGCTTGCGTGGGTCCGCAATCGCTCGACCACCTGACTCAGGTACCGGGTGATGACCACCTGCTCGCCCGCTGTGAACGAGTCGAGTTCGGCGTCGATGCCCATGATCATCGGCATGAGCCGTCCCATCGCCCGGTCGCGCGACGCGGGCTGCGGTACGACGAGAGTGCCACGGCGATCTGTGGGGTGGGGCTCGCGCGTCACGTGACCGAGAGCAACGAGCCGGTCTATCGACGTGGTCGCAGCCCCCGCTGAGATACCCACGCGCCGCGCCAGCTCGGTCGGACCCAGCGGACCACCCATCAGCAGATGCTCCATCGCCGCCAGATCCGTCGGATTGACCTCGAGCTCGGTTGCGATCGCACGCTCGAACTGATCGGTGAGCTCGATGAACTCTCGCAACAACGCCGTGGCCGGACGGGTGGGAGAGAACCCGGACGCGTCCGCGCCTGTACCGTCGCCGTACCTCGGTTGCATGAGACCCACGATATCGCTACATTCATTCGATAGTCATATAGTTTGAAGGTCAAATAACTTTCGCAGACGTGGAGAATCCCTATGAGCGGCTTGCTGCGCTTCATCACATCCGCCAAGACGTCATGGATCGTGCTCGTCCTGGCGGCTCTCGCAGCCGCTGCGCTCTTCAGCATCGCGGGAGGCGAAGAGTCCGAAACGGCACCCTCGGTCGGACTGCCCGACAGCGCCGAGTCGGTCCAGGTCGATCAGTTGCGCGACGAGTTTCCGAGCGCGGACGGGACATCGGCGCTTCTCGTGTTCGCCACCGATGAGGGGACGCTGGACGACGAGACCATCACCCTGATCAACGAGAAAGCCTTCGGCGAACTGGCCGACATCTCGAGCGACGGGTTCGTGCCCCCCGCACGGATCTCGGAGGACGGAACCGTCGCCCTGATGGTCGTTCCCCTCGAGCCCGAGACCGACGTCGCCGCGCAGAACGAACGCGCCCAGGAGATTCGCGACGCAGCATCCGCCGACCTCGACGGGGTTCGGGTCTACCTGACCGGAGCCGAGGGATTCGAGGTCGATATCGCTGCCGTTTTCGCCGGAGCCGACTTCACCCTTCTCCTGACCACCGTGATCGTCGTCGCCGTACTGCTGCTCATCACCTATCGCAGCCCGTGGTTGTGGCTCGTTCCCCTCGTCGTCATCGGTATCGCGGACGCGCTCGCCGGAATCGTGGCGCGCCAGGTGGCGGGTGCGGTCGGCATTCAACTCGATGCATCCGTCACCGGCATCCTGTCGGTGCTCGTCTTCGGCGCCGGAACGAACTACGCGCTGCTTCTCATCGCGCGGTACCGCGATGAGCTGCGCCTGCACGAGGATCGCCGGGTCGCGATGCGACGCGCCCTGCGCGGAGCGGGCCCCGCGATCATCGCGAGCGGGTCGACCGTCGCGCTTGCCCTGCTCACCCTGCTGCTCGCCGAACTCGCCGGAAACCGCGCCCTCGGTCTGGCGTGCGCCGTCGGGATCGTCGTCGCGATGATCTTCGCGCTCTTCGTCCTTCCCGCAGCTCTCGTCCTGTTCGGCCGTGGGCTCTTCTGGCCGTATATTCCGCGATTCGGATCCCCCGATGCGATCGCACGGAGCATCTGGGGCAAGCTCGGGCGCGCCGTTTCGAAGCGCCCGGTCATCGTGGCGACGAGCGGATTCATCGTGTTGGGCGTGATGGCAAGTGGGCTTTTCTTCGTCCAGACCGGACTCTCCCAGAACGACCGATTCCTGCAGAAGCCCGAGGCCGTCCAGGGCCAGGAAGTGCTCGCCGAGGCATTCTCGGCCGGCACAACCTCGCCCTCCATCGTCATCGTCCCGCTCGACGAAGCCGAAGAGGCCGAGAGCACGCTGGCCGCCCTCGACGGCGTCGACTCCGCGACGATCGGCGAGACGACAGACGACCTCGCCCGGATCGACGTCACTCTCGGTGCGAACGCCGAGACCGAGGAGGCGTTCGCCACGGTCGAGCGGATGCGTGCCGCCCTCGACGGCGTCGGCACCGGTGAGGGCCTGGTGGGGGGACTCGATGCCCAAGCCCTCGACGTCACCAACGCGCAGGCCCGCGATCAGGCTTTGATCATCCCGCTCATCCTGGTGCTCGTGTTCATCGTCCTGGTCGTGCTGCTGCGAGCGCTGGTCGCGCCGCTGCTGCTGCTCCTGGCGGTCGTGGCGAGCTTCTTCTCGGCCATCGGCCTGAGTTGGTGGCTCTTCCAGACGCCGCTCTTCGGCTTCCCCGCCATCGACACCAACGTGCTGCTGTTCAGCTTCCTGTTCCTCGTGGCACTCGGCGTGGACTACAGCATCTTCCTCGTGACGCGGGCGAAAGAGGAGTCCGACCACCTGGGCATCACGCAGGGCATGATTCGTGCCCTCGCCGCAACGGGCGCGGTGATCACGAGCGCGGGAATCCTCCTGGCCGCGGTGTTTGCGGTGCTCGGAGTGCTCCCGCTCATCACGTTGACGCAGATCGGCATCATCGTGTGCATCGGTGTGCTCATCGACACGCTGCTCGTACGCACGGTGATCGTTCCCGCGCTCGCGTTCATCACGAAGGACGCCTTCTGGTGGCCCCGCAGGCCGAAGCTCCGGGACGCGGACGCCGCGGCCGCCGGCGCGGATGCGCTTGCTCTGGCACCGGCGGCGCAAAGAGTCACAGAAAGATAACGACAAACCTTGCCCATCGTTACCTGGCCGTTATAGAGTTCACGCACGGTAGTTGTTTTGCTGTGGCAGCTACCGACATGTGATTGCAGGACACTCTTGGTGCAAGGGACAAGGGCCGGTCAGAAGCCTCTCTGACCGGCCCTCACTTGTGTCCGGACGACGACGTGGATCGCGACCGGATGCGCACGGACGCGCTGCGGATCAGCCGCGGCGACGCGCTGAGGCGCCACGACCCCTGACCATGACGTAGATCAGCAGCGCGATGATCGCGCCGATGATGGAACCGATGATTCCGGCCGGCTGGAAGAAGCCGTCGGCGGCGTCCTGCCCGAAGAGCAGGAAGCCGAGGAATCCACCCACGAACGAACCGACGATTCCCAGGACGATGGTCATGAGGATGCTCATGTCCTGTTTGCCAGGAACCACGGCGCGAGCGATGAATCCGGCGATGAGGCCGATGACGATGATGCTGATGATGAGACCGAGCATGGTTGCTCCTCTTCTCGACGCCGAGAGGCGTGGTGGACGCGCACCATTCGATGCGCGGGATGCCGCAATTCGCGACAACACCTGACTTCATCACCCCTCAGGGTGTGGCGGCACACCCCTGGGGGTGTAAAGCTCGAGCATGCCCTCATCCCCGGCCTCGCGCCCCATCACCGTCGCCCTCGTCGACGACTACGACGTGGTGTTGAAAGGGCTGGCGCATCTGTTCGACGAATACCGTGATCGAGTTCTGGTCGCCCAGATCGACGCGAACAGGGGGGTGAGCGACTCGGTTGATGTCGTGCTGTACGACTCTTTTGCGCAGCCCGAGTCCGACCATCACGAGATCTCCGAGCTCATCAAGAACCCCAGCGCCCGTCGCGTCGTCATGTACACCTGGAACTTCCATCCCGAACTCATCGAATCGGCTCGGCGCCAGGGGGTGGATGGATACCTCTCGAAGACCTTGACGGCACCGCAGCTCGTCGCGGCGATCGAGGCGGTGCACGCGGGTGAACTCGTGATCAGCAATCAGGGCCGCCGGGCGCCCAGCGCGCCGGGGCTCGACTGGCCGGGACGACTCGAGGGCATCACCGACCGCGAGTCCGAGATTCTCGCGCTCATCACCCAGGGCAAGAGCAACGCCGAGGTCGCGAGCCTCACCTACCTGAGCCCGAACACGGTGAAGTCATACATCCGATCCGTCTACCGCAAGATCGGCGCGACGAGCCGCACTCAGGCCGTGCTGTATGGCGTCGCCCACGGATTCACCCCCGACACTCACCGGATCGACCATTGGATGGGCGGGCCGTGACTCGCGCCGCGCTCACCCGCGCCCGGTAGGGGTCCGAACGGCGATACCGGGATACTCCACGACGAGCCCCGCACGGTCGAACGGGATGTCGCACGCGAAATCGAACGTCGATGACTCGTAGTGGAACAGCAACCGGTCGGGCGTGGTCCCGACCAGGGTGTATCGCTGCTCCAGGCGTTCCACCCGAAGGTCATCGGCGCGAACGAAAGCCGCGGGCACGTCGACGCTGGCTCCGACGACGAAGTCGAGCCGATGAATGGGGAGTGTATTGGTGACAGCGGATGACTCGAAGTCCACGTCAACGCATCCGTCGAGGTCCGGGCGCTGCGTCCCGTCGACGATCCAATGACCCTGCGCGTCACGCGTCACCGTCGTCTCGCCCGTCCCCTGAGCACCCAGGCGAGACGCTCGCACCGAGACCGTCGTCCACGAAGGATCCACGGTCAGGTCGTAGCCGACCGACCACAGGGCGCCCGACTCGTTCGCCGTTGTGTGCCCCGTCAAACGATGACCCGCACATCACGGAAGAACGCAACCTCGAAGCCGACCCGCAGCCCCTGGTGATTCCAGCTCCCGGCGGGAGGCAATGGTGTCAGCCTCATGAGGCGAATCTAGCTCGACGAAAACATCACAGATAGATAACGGGAAACCTTGCTTGTCGTTACCTCGCCGTTATAGAGTGCAAGCACGGAAGTTGTTTGCTGTGGCAGCTACCGACATGTGATTGCAGGACACTCTTGGTGCAAGGGACAAGGGCCGGTCAGAAGCCTCTCTGACCGGCCCTTACTCTTGCCGTCCGCGATCTGCCTGCGTGCCGCGGCGCGCATTCGCTCCTTCACAGGGAGAGTCACCCAGAGTTATCCACAGATCCCGCCGCTGACCAGGTCTTTCGTCGCCGTCGATGTCGGTGGTTGATGGGACTCTGGAGGCATGTTCACGACCGCACCCCGCGATACCGAGGCATCCCTCGGCACGACGCTGCGGGCTGGTGTGGCAGAGGCATCCGCCCTGCTCGACGCGCACGTACTCCCCAAACGGAATCAGTTGACCCTGTTGCCCGACGACGAGCTCCTGGAGCTCACGCGCGCCGCGGAAGAACTGGGCAGGCGGGCGGATGCGCTGCGAACGCTCGCGGCCGCGGAGGTCGGACGCAGGTCTGGTCCCGAGCGAGGAGCGGAGGGGCTGAGCTCGTGTCTCGGATGCCGCAACCCGGCTGAACTCCTCGAGCGGTTGTGTTCGGTGTCGGGCGCGACGGCGCGGACTCGGTTGCGACTCGGCGCGCACATAGCGCCGAGGTTCGGCCTCGCGGGTGAAACTCTTCCCTCAGACTTTCCCGCGGCGCGGGTGGCGTTCAGCGCCGGCGAGCTGGGAATCGATTCGCTGGTCGCCATCACCGGCACCCTTTCTTCCCTGACCGAACGGTGCGGGGCGGAGGCGGTCGCGGCCGCCGAGGGCGAGTTGGTTGCGGCCGCCACGGGCACCGCGCCCGACGGCGCACCACCGGCCGCAGCCGACGAGATCCGCATGCAGGCGAAGCTCTGGGCGCTGTACCTGGATCCTGACGGCGTCCTCCCCGACCCCGACCGCACCATGCGGCGTCGAGGCCTGACCCTCGGCCGCGAGCGCGACGGCCTGACTCCCCTCTCGGGCGCGCTGACGATCGACGTTGCAGCGCAGTTGCAGCGACTCTTCGACGCCCAGATCAGCCCGCGCGTGGCAGACCGCGGCCGCCCTGCTTTCACTGAGGACACGGCCGGCGCGCACGACGCCGCGCACGCGGGGGATGACTCGCGCACCCGGGCGCAGCGGCAGCACGACGCTCTCGCGGCGATCCTCGGGGTGGCAGCGCGCGCGGCCGAGTCGCCCTCGATCGGCGGCAGCGCACCGACGCTGCTCGTCACGATCAGCGCCTCCGAACTCGAGCGTCGCGACGGCTTCGGCTTACTCGACGCCGCGCACCTGAGCGACGACATGGGCGCCGACGCGGTTGCCCAGCCGATTCCCGCTACGTTCGCTCGACAGGTTGCGTGTTCCGGTGGCATCCAGCGCCTTGTTCTCGACGCCAACGGCCGCATCATCGAACTCGGCGGACCACAGCGCGTCTTCACGGCGCACCAGCGGCGCGCGATCATCGCGAGGGACGGCGGATGCGTCATCCCGGGATGCCACGTCCCCTCGGCCTGGTGCGAGGTCCATCACGCGACCGACCACGCCCGCGGCGGACCGACGCACACCGACAACGGCGTGCTCTTGTGCTGGTTCCATCACCGCACCCTCGAGACGAGCGGATGGGAGGTGCGCATGCGCGACGGAGTGCCCGAAACCCGCGCACCGGCCTGGGTCGAAGCCCACAGGCCCTGGCGCCCGGTGCACCCACACGGGCATCGGCGAGGTAGACGCGCGCGGCCGGGGTGAGGGCAGGGATAGAGGCCGGGCTAGGACCTAAACCCCGCCGCCGCCACCGCCGCCGCCACCACCGCCCGCGGAACCGCCGCCGGACGATCCACCCGAGGTGGATGCCGTCGACGAGCTCGTCGACAGGGAAGAGATGCTCGACGAGAAAGCGGCCGCACTGAAAGCACTCGTGCCGTAGTACCAGCCGGGCGTGGAGTCGCCGTAGTAGACGACGATGTGTTCGGCCCACTTCTTCTCCTGGCCGAACACCACGGCGTAGGGCAGCAGACGCTCGTACAGCCTGATCATCTGTCGCGGATCGTCGACGGCGATCGACGTGCGCTCGGCTCCCTGCGGCGACTGCAGCATCCGGATGCGGTCAGCCTCCGCCCACTCGATGAACACCTTCACCCCGGCGAGGTGGTCGCGCAGTTCCGCACCGCGCGAGGTCAGGGGCCGGCGCGAGACCAGCACACCCGCCGTGATCGCGAGGATGGGCGCCGCGACGAGCAGCGGAACAGACCAGGCGGGGGTGATCCCACCCTCGAGACCGACAACGCCCAGAATCACCGACGCGACCGCCGCAAGGACTCCGACGAGGATCGGCCGCGCTCGCACGATTCCCGGCACCTCGCGCCGCACACCCATCGCGGCCAGCGTCGCATCCGCCTCCTTCAGGATCTTCTGCGCCGTGCGCGACACCCGCGCGTCGCTCTTGCCGAGCGTGAACGTCGTCTTCCCGTCGGGGAACATCCCGTCAAGCAGCTCGCGGCCGTTCTCGTCAGCCAGCGAACGGTTGACGAGCTCGAGCTCGAATGTCTGACTGCCCCATTTGCGCTCGCCCTCGACGATTCGAATCGAGCCCGCGATCGCCTGCTCCAGCACCTCCGCCGGAATGCCCTTGGTCTGCGCGCCCCACAGCACCGCGGACTCGAGCGCGTCGAGGCCTGGCGGTGGGTCGTACTCGGCGATCACCGTCGGCCGGCCCGGGTCGTCACGCAGCCGACGGCGACGGATGACCGCGGCCCAGACCACGGCCAGCACAGCGACGAGCGTCGCCCCGCCCTGCAACCATCCGACCGGTGAAGCAAAGGGCGACGAATCGAACGCGGCGAACGTGCCGGGCTCGAAGGCAACCGCAATCGTCATCGTCTGGCGCGGCGCCAAGGCATCGGCGCGTGCCGAGACGACGGCGCCCGCCGCATCGGTCGCCACGTCGATCTCGCAGTTATCGGTCGAGCCGGTTGACCCCTGGTAGCACGCGACATCGCCGGTCGCCGCCTCGGCCAGGTCTCCGTCGAGCACCACGCGCGCATCCACGCGGTCGAACGGTTGCGCCCATTCCTCGCCGTTGACGTCCCAGTACAGCTCGTCGACGCCCGTGTCATCAAAGCCCCGCGTGACGTTCTGAAGGTCATAGGTGAAGACGTAGGTCTGCGCGCCATGCACGTAGTCATCCGCTCGCGAGGTGACGATGAGGAAGTCGTCTTCGTCGTCGGTCTCGACGGGCCTCTCGGCACCCGTCTCGTCCGTCACCGAAACGAGAGAGGGAAACAGGGGTGCGTTCAGATAGCTGTTCGGGATGAGCCGCCGCATGCCCCGATTCTGATCACTCTCGGGGAAGACGGCGACGAACGTCTCGATCACCCGCATCCGACTGGTGCCGTCTTCGGCCCGGGACAGGGTGTATTCGACGTCGAGGCTCGCAAACGAAAAGTCGTCGACATCGCTCGGAACGGCGGCGGCAAAGTCGGACCCCGTACCCCGCTCCGCGGCGGACGCCGGGGGAACACCGGCGCCCACTCCCCCCGCGACGACTCCTCCAGCGACGACGATCGACATCGCGATCGATATCGCGACGATCAGTCCCGTTCGAAGCAATGCACGCATGGGCCCAGCCTAGACACGGGCGCTCCGCGACCCGCCCGCCACCGGCCGCGGACAAGTAGCCTGTACGGCATGACGAACCGCCGCCTCGCCGTTGAAGCGTGGGAGAGTTTGTTCCGCGCGCAGCACGAGGTGTTCACCGAGATCAGCAGCGACTTCCGCGGCACCGGCCTCGAACAGGGCGAGTATGACGTGCTGTTGACCGTGACACGCGGACCCGAGATGACCGCGCGACTGCGCGATGTGACCGCACGGATGCTCGTCAGCCAGCCATCCGTCTCTCGCCTCGTCGACCGCATGGTGGTCCGCGGCCTGGTCACCAAATGCGCCGACCCCGATGACGGTCGCGGTGCGCTCGTCCGCGCGACCGAGACGGGTGCGGCCGCTTTTCGCGTCGTCGCGACGCAGCACGCACGCACGATCGCCGAGCGGATGTCCCGGCTCAGCGACGACGAACTCGAAGCGCTCCGCGGCCTGACGGCGAAACTGCGCGAAACGACCGACTGAGCACGCCGCAAAATACGGATGCCGCACCCCGGAGGGCGCGGCATCCGTTGTACACGCGGTTCTGACTACTGCTCGATGAGCTGCGGCCCCGAGGAGTCAGCTCCCGACTCGCGCGCTGCGATGACGGAAGCATCGGCATCCGTCGCCACTTCGATCTTGCGTGGCTTGGCGCGCTCGCTGACGGGGATCGTCACCGACAGCACGCCGTTGTTGTAGCTCGCAGAGATGCGGTCGGTGTCGACTCCCTGACCGAGGTTGAGCTGCCGCAAAAAGCTCGCCGCTTCACGCTCGCGGGTGATCCACTTGACGCCGTCGCCGGCCGCAAGGGTGCGCTCGGCGCGGATCGTCAACAGTTGGCCGTCGACGTCGATGTCCACCGACCCCGGGTCGATCCCGGGCAGATCGGCGGTCAGCACGTAGTGGTCGCCATCGCGGTAGAGGTCCATCGGCATGCGACGGGGGCCTCGCCGCGCATCCAGAAGGCTCGTCGCGAGGCGGTCGAGGTCGCGGAACGGGTCGTATGTCGCCATGGTGGTGTCCTTCCTTGTTGCGCCGGATTCGCGTCCGGCGATGAACGGGTTCGGTATGGAGTTGATGGAGTTGAGCCGACTCGACTCAACAATCAAAGATTAGCACTCGACGTATGAGAGTGCCAATAATTCGATCCCCCACCGCGGACGTTTTCATCCAGCGACAACCGCACCGACGTCCCTTGCCCGGCCCGTGGTGAACTTGCCATGCTTGCGAACACGAGCCCTGAACGATGACGTCGAGGATCACCATGACTGCCACAGCGCCCCGAACGATGAAGGCCGCCGTGCTGCGCGCGGATGGACCGGGGCTCGAGATCCTCGAGGTCCCCCGCCCCGTGCCGCGGGCGGGAGAGGCGCTCGTCAAGGTCATCGCGTGCGGCGTGTGCCACACCGACCTGCACGTCATGAAGGGCGAGGTGCGCTTTCCCCGGCCGGCGGTGATGGGCCACGAGATCAGCGGCACGCTCGTCGCGTTCGGCGACGACACTCCCCCGACCACGGGACTCGCGATCGGCGACACGGTCATCGGGGCCTTCATCATGCCCTGCGGCGACTGCCCCGCCTGCTCCCGCGGGCGTGACGACCTGTGCGCGGAGTTCTTCGGGCAGAACCGCCTGAACGGCACGCTGTACGACGGCGAGAGCCGCCTCTCGATGCCGGATGGCTCCTTCCTCGCCATGTACTCGATGGGCGGGCTTGCCGAATACGCCGTCGTGCCGATCACCGCGCTGACGCGATTGCCGGACGACCTCGACCCCGTCACATCCGCCGTCCTCGGATGCGCCGCCTTCACCGCGTACGGTGCCGTGCACCGCGCAGGCGATGTCCGACCGGGCGAAGCGGTCGCGATCGTCGCGGTCGGCGGCGTTGGCAGCGGAGTCGTTCAGATGGCCCGCGCCGCGGGCGCCGACCCGATCATCGCGATCGACGTCGCCGACGACAAACTCGAGGCCGCCATGGCCCTCGGCGCGACGCACACGGTCAACTCGCGCGAGACCGATGCCGCCACCGCCGTCCGCGAGATCACCGGCGGTCTGGGTCATGGTCTGGGTGTCGACGTCGCCTTCGAGGCGCTCGGTCACCCCGCCACTTTCCGACAGGCGATCGGCTTGCTCGCCGACGGGGGCCGGATGGTCGCGATCGGCATCGCGGCCGGCGACGCGGCCGCCGAGGTCGAGATCACCCCCCTCGTTCGCCGCGGCTACACGATCACCGGATCGTTCGGTGCGCGCACGCGCGAGGACCTGCCCGCGGTCGTCGACATTGCCGAGGCCGGCGGGTTCGACACCGCACGCCTTGTCACGCGCCGCTACACCCTCGACAATGCAGATGCCGCGTATCAGGCCCTCGCCCGGGGCGAGATCACCGGACGCGCCGTCGTCGTCATGGACCGACCCGATCTACGAACGAAACGAGAACAATGACCACGCGCATCCCGCACTGGATCAATGGCGAGCGCCACGACTCCGATGACCGCCGACTCGGCACCGTCTACGACCCCGCCACGGGCGAGCAGAGCGGCGCCGTCGTGCTGGCCGAGCCTGCCGACGTGGACGCTGCCGTGGCGGCCGCAACGACCGTATTCCCCGCCTGGCGCGACACATCGATCGCGCGCCGCCAGGCCATCCTGTTCCGGTTCCGCGAACTGCTGGAGCAGCGCAAGCCCGAACTGGCAGAGCTCATCACGGCCGAGCACGGGAAGGTCGTCTCGGATGCCCTGGGCGAGATCGCGCGCGGCCAGGAGGTGCTCGAGTTCGCCCTCGGCTTCGCCGACATCCTGAAGGGCGACTACTCGGTGAACGCCTCGACGGGCGTCGACGTCTACTCGTTCCGCCAGCCCATCGGTGTCGCGGCGATCATCAGCCCCTTCAACTTCCCGGCCATGGTGCCGATGTGGTTCTTCCCCATCGCCCTGGCATCGGGGAACACCGTCGTCCTCAAGCCGAGCGAGAAGGACCCGTCCGCCGCGATGTGGATGGCGGAGCTTCTGACCGAGGCCGGGCTACCTGACGGGGTGTTCAACGTGGTGCACGGCGACAAGGTCGCGGTCGATGCGTTGCTGGAGCATCCGGATGTCGCGTCCATCTCATTCGTCGGGTCCACCCCGATCGCGCGCTACATCTACGAAACGGCCGCGCGCCACGGCAAACGCGTGCAGTCTCTCGGCGGGGCGAAGAACCACATGCTCGTGCTGCCCGACGCCGACCTCGACCTCGTCGCCGATGCGGCGGTCAACGCGGGCTTCGGTTCGGCCGGCGAGCGCTGCATGGCCATCTCGGTCGTCGTCGCGGTGGAACCTGTCGCCGACGCACTGATCGAGAAGATCTCGGAGCGGATGGCCGGGCTCCGCATCGGCGACGGGCGCCGCGGCTGCGACATGGGCCCCCTTGTCACCCGCGAGCACCGCGACAAGGTGGCCGGGTACATCGATTTGGCGGCGAGCGACGGCGCCGAGATCGTGGTGGACGGTCGGGGTGTCGTTCCCGACGGAGCGCCCGGCGGTTTCTGGCTCGGCCCCACCCTGCTGGATCGGGTTCCGACCACATCGGCTGCCTACATCGAGGAGATCTTCGGGCCGGTGCTGTCGATCGTGCGCGTCGCGACCTACGAAGAGGGCGTCGAGCTGATCAACTCGGGCGCGTTCGGCAACGGTACGGCGATCTTCACGAACGACGGTGGTGCCGCCCGGCGCTTCCAGTACGAGATCCAGGTCGGGATGATCGGGGTCAACGTGCCGATTCCGGTGCCGGTCGCGTACCACTCGTTCGGCGGCTGGAAGGCCTCCGCGTTCGGGGATTCGAAGGCCTACGGTCGACAGGGATTCCACTTCTTCACGCGGGAGAAGGCGGTCACGGCACGCTGGCTGGACCCGAGCCACGGCGGCATCAACTTGGGGTTCCCGCAGAACACCTGATCAGTCGCCGAGCGACCCGAACACGTGCAGGTCGAGCTCGGCGCTCAGCAGGTCGCAGGCCTTGCTGCCGCGGACGCTCGTCCCCTGCTCGTCGAGGGGCGGGCTGATGACCGCGGCGCCGAGGGTCTCGGGCACCGAAAGCACGATCGCGCCCGAGACGCTCGACTTCGCGGGGATGCCGACCCGGCGCATCCATCGTCCCGATCCGTCGTACACACCGCACGTGGCCATGACCGACACGACATCGCGCGCGACTGCGGCGGGGACGACGCGCTTTCCGGTGACCGGGTTCACCC
>NZ_HG779658.1:0-16787 GCF_000582705.2 Microbacterium sp. C448 | reverse complement strand
ATCCGTACACCACCTTGCCGGACGCCACCGCTTTGACCAACTCGTCGAGTTCATCGTCCAGGCGCTGAAACTGCCGTCGAATGAACACCCACTGCGCGACCGCCCACGGCGCTCCGACCGCAACAACGGCCACGTCGAGGTGCAACAGGCTGGGGTCGTCGCCGCTCAATCGGCCGGCCAGAACCATGATGAACCCGATGACATACAGGATCGCGGTCGCTCGCGCAGATTGGAGGGATCGACTCACGACCCACCACGGCCACTTTCTGTTCATCTCTCATCTTGTCTCTGTGGTGCGCGCACGACGCCGCCATCTGCTCCGGAGCCGCTCGGGTCTATTGGGATGCGACGCTCCTCGGGCCGCTCCGCGGGTGCCTTGATGAGCTTCAGGCCGACGACGGCACAGACGATCCCGACGAGGAAGAGAACCTTCAGAACCGAAACCAACTCTTCGCCGGTCAGCATCGCATAGGCGACGGTCAAAGCCGCGCCAGTGCCTGTCCAGACCGCGTAGGCCGTGCTGATGGGGATGTGCCTTGCTGCGTATCCCAGAGTGGCCATACTCAACGCGAGACCTCCGAGGAAAACGAGGGTCGGAATCAGCAGGGTGAATCCGTTGCTTTGTCCGAGTGCGGTCGCCCAGACGGCTTCAAAGATGGCGCTGATGAAAAGCACGAACCACGGCATCAGCTCACCGCCTTCAATCCCACGACGCACCCGATCAGCACGACAAGCAGGGTGATGCGTGACCAGGTCAGCCGTTCCTTCTTCCGCGCAGCGGCGATCACCACGGTCAGTACCGTGCCGATGCCAACCCAGACCGCATATGCCGTACCGGTCGGCAGGGTCGTCATAGCGAACGCCAGTCCCGCCATACTTGCCCCGAGAGCCACGACGAACACCACGGTCGCCTTCTTTTTCTTGAACCCGTCCGAAGCTCCCAGTGCCGTCGCCCAGACAGCCTCCAGGAAACCGGAGATGATCAACATCGTCCACGCCATGGTCGCCCTCCCGTTTTCGCTCGACTGTACGAGTATAGTTATAGCACGTTTCTGTACGAACGTGTGAAAATAGCGAGATGCCTCGTTACCTGGATGCCGCCGAACGCGACCGAACGGTCATCGCCGCCGCGTGGCGCGTAATTGCGCGCGATGGAGTGACCGCTATGACTGTTCGCAAGGTTGCGGCAGAGGCGGGCCTGCCCCCCAGTTCCCTGAGGTACACGTTCCCCACTCAGGCCGCGATGCGCGAGCGGGCGCTGGTGTCCGCGTCCGAACGGATCGTCGAGCGCGTGCATGCATTGCCAGCGGATATCTCCGGAGCGGAACGTGCTGAGGCCGCCCTGCTGGAGCTCCTGCCGCTTGATGAAGAGCGCCGGCTTGAAATGGAAGTCTTCTTGGCGTTGGGGATCGCGGCCTCGACTGATCAGGATCTCGAGCCTTACCGGATCGCCGCCATGGATACGCTTCGAGAAGTGTGCGCAACCGCCGTCGAACTCCTCACGACTCGACAAGACAGGTTGCTGGTAGATCATTTGCACGCCGTCGTAGACGGCCTCTCACTACATCTACTGATATCCAAAGCACCCGACACGAACTGGGCGCGTCAGGTGATCGCAACGCACCTAGCTCAACTCGCCGCCTCCTGACGTGCAGGGGTGACTCCGGCTACTCTGCGTGAATCGCTGCGGCGCGGGCGTGAATCGCCTGCTGTCGCACGTCAAGGTCCCGAAGGCGTCGCCACGCTTCAACGTCGTCTTCTCGAAGCGCAGCGAAGTCGCCCTCAGTCATCTCTTTGAGCTTCTCCAGTGTGAGGTCCTCGTATGCAATAGGCTCGCTGCGCCCATGGAGAAGCTGACGGACGAACCATATGGTGACGGCAACGAGAACTGAGAAAGTCGCCAGATGTGCAAAGAGCATGACCCTCCATTTTCGTACGATCGTACGAGTTCATCGTAGGAGCTATTCGTACAGTTGTGCAAGTACGCTCGGTAGCGACGCCACCCGCTACGGCTTGAGAAGAGCGTCCGCTGTCGTTCGTGCCGGGTGGCACGGTGTTGGAGCGGCGTATAGGAGGAGCCGCTCTCGGGTGCGACGCCTGGGGAGACCGGGTCATCGGACGACGTTCCTGTTCCGCGCAGTGGCGGTCAGCCAGATCGCTTGAGTATCCTCTCGGACGCCCGGGAGGGTCTCCTGATCTCGAAAAGTCTGGTTCTCAGGCGGCGGGGGCTCCATCGTTTGCGCCACATCGCGCATCGTCGTTCACCGAGCATCGTCAATGGCCCGGCTGGAGTCCTACCAGACAGGTCAGGGACGAGATGCTGGCGGCGTCCTGGTCGGGAAACTTACTGTGACTTGGAGCCCGCCGCCCTCTCTCGGATCGAGCTGCAGTTGAGCGGAATGTTGTCGCGCGATTGCGGCGACGATGGCGAGGCCGAGTCCGTGGCCATGATCGCTCCCGGCACGTCCTTGTATGCGGACGAACGGTTCGGTCATCTGGAGCGCCTGCTCGGGAGTGATGGTCAATCCGCTGTTGGCGATATGCAGGATTGCCCGACCCTGTTCTGTGCGGGTTCGTACTGTGATGAATCCTTCTTTGACGTTGTGCCGTATCGCGTTGCTGAGCAGGTTGTCAGCGAGCAGGCGTAGGAGAAGCGGGTCGCCGGCGATGGCACCCGGCTCGAGGTCGAGCGACGTGGTGACCCCGCGCTCAGCGGCGCGCTCGGCGAGCTCGTCGGCGCTCGCGCGCGTGATGAGCGCGATGTCGCAGTGCGTACGCGCCCTTCTCGGTGCGGATTCGATGTCTGCGAGGGCGAGGAGTGCGTCGACGGTCTCGAGACTGCGTTCGTTCATCTCGCGGAGACCTGCCAGGACCTCTCGCCGAGGTGTGCTGCCTGACGCGAGTGCGACGTCGATCACTGCTCGGGTCGTGGCAAGTGGTGTGCGCAACTCATGCGAGGCGTTGGCGGCAAAGCGTTGATGGCTGTGGAATGCGGTCTCGAGGCTGCTGAGCATGTCGTCGAATGTGGTGGCGAGTTCGGTGATCTCGTCGTGGGGGGTTCCCAGGCCGATGCGATGGTCTAGACGACCGTTGGCCGCATGCTTCGCGGCGACACTCACTTCATGCAGGGGCCGCAGCATGCGGCCGGCGATTTTCCAACCGATCGCTCCCCCGAGGAGTGCGATGACGAGAAGAAGGACCCCCCCGACCACGAGGAAGAGGCGCATCAGGTCGTCGCGGCTGGAGACGACCACTTGCATCGGTGCAGAGGACAGGTTGTCCGAGATCGCCGTCTCCGATGGGGACGGCGTGTCGGTGGGCGCCTCGGAGAAGCCGGGTATCGTCGGTGCCTGCGCGAACGTGTAGTCGGGGATCCAGACGATGACGATTGTCATCAGCGTGAGCAGCAGCGCCCCCGACACCGTGAGTAGAGCCGCGTAGGTCAGGGCGAGCCGCAACCGAAAGGTCAGACGCCGGGGCCGACCGACAGTGGCGATTGTGGGCAACATCGGTTTGCCGTTCATGGCGTGACCCTCATCGTGTAGCCGGCCCCGGCGATGGTCCGGATGGGCCAGGGGTCGCCGAGCTTGCGCCGAAGGGCGGAGATGGTGACCTTGACGGTGTTGGTGAACGGGTTCGCGTTCTCATCCCAAGCACGAGTCAGCAGCTGCTCGGCGCTGACGACGGCGTCGGGGTCGCGCATGAGCACCTCCAGCACGGCGAATTCCTTCCGGGTGAGGAGCACGAAGTGTCCGTCGCGGAGGACTTCATGGCGGGTCGGGTCCAGGCGGATGTCGCCGACCTCGAGTACGGCCGGGCGCGCAGCGAACGGGCGGCGGGCGAGGGCATGCAGGCGTGCGACGAGTTCGGGAAATTCGAACGGCTTCGTCAGATAGTCGTCTGCTCCGATCGCCAGCCCGTCCACTCTGGATTGCAGCGAGTGCGCGGCCGTGAGCATGATAACCGCGGGTCGGGGCGAGCGCTCCGCGATCCGTCGACACACCTCGTCGCCGTGCACGACCGGGATGTCCCGGTCCAGTATGACGACGTCGTATGCGGTGAGGTCGATCGCGATGAGGGCGGACTCGCCGTCGCCTGTGACATCGGCTGCAATCGACTGCAGTTCGAGGCCCGCACGGATCGCCTCAGCCAGCAAAGGCTCGTCCTCAACGATCAGTGCTCGCACCTGGTCCTTGCCCTTCTCATCCGTTCGCGCCAACTCCGGTCGCTCCCTATCCCACTTCATGACCGGTAAGGGAAACGTAAAGCGTCTGGCTTACGGCAGCGTAACCGCGTGTGCGATGTCCTGTCTGTGCGCCCTCCTGGCGCTCCGAACGAAAGGAACACTATGACAATCACACGATCACGGACCGGCCGGTTTGCTGCGTCTTTGGTGGGAGTCGCCCTGATGTCGGCGGCCCTGCTCACTGCGTGCGCCTCGACCGGCGGCTCGGAGGAACCGTCCGGCGGGTCGACATCACTCGGCGGCGGAGGCGGCGTGAGCAACTCCACCTTCGAGCAGGATCTCGCCGCCTGGACCGAGAAGTTCGACTCCTGCTTGCGCGACGAAGGCATCGACGTGCCGAAGCGCACGTCCGGCGAGATGCTGGACTTGGACTCGCTCGGCGTCGACGAGGCGACGTACAAAGCAGCGTCCGCAACCTGCTCAAAGAAGGTCGGTCCGGTGCCGGTCGACCCGAGCGCCCCGAGCGCCGACGAGGACTACCAGATGCAGCTCACCTTTGCCAAGTGCATGAGGGACGCCGGCTACGAGTGGGACGACCCAGCACCGCCGTCCGAGGCCGGATCGGCTGGAGTGAAGCCGATCGATCCGGGCAAGTTCGACCAGAAGGACATGGACGCCTGTGCCGTCAAGGCAGGGTTGGATGCGGGGTCGGGCAATGGCTGATCGCGATACCCGTGACTCCCGAGACGTATTGGCTGAGAGCGAGCAAGCGGGTACGGAGGGGGACACCGAGCGGCGTGCTCATCCGCGACGTCGTTTGGCGATCGGCATCGTCGCGGTCGCGGTGCTGGCTGTGCTCGGGGGCGGGGCGGCCGTGGTCGTTCCTGCCCTTGCGCAGCCGCCCGCCGAGGAGAGCGCCCCGCGCGTGCACACGGCGACCGGTGTGGTGAGCCGCGGTGATATCGCTGAGCAGGTGCGCACCGGAGGCAAGCTTGGGTACGGAAACAGTCGTGCGCTCGGATCGGCGCTACCGGGGACGGTGACGTCGGTCCCCGCCGTCGGCACCGTGATCGGTCGGGGGGAGGAGCTGTTCCGGATTGACGATCAGCCTGTGGTGCTCCTGTTCGGTGCTCTCCCCGCGTGGCGCGGATTCGAGGCCGGAATGAGCAATGGGCGTGATGTGCGCCAGCTCGAGGAGAACCTACGCGACCTCGGCTTCTTCCAGCGAGAACCGGACGAGGAGTTCACCTGGTGGACAGCCGAGGCCATCCGCAACTGGCAGAAGGCCCGAGGACTGCCACGCACCGGAGAGCTGCCTCTGGGGAGTTTCATGTTCGGACCTGCCGCTGTGCGGGTGAAATCTGTCGATACCGGGCCGGGGTCGCCGAGCGGCGGAGCCGTGCTGACCGTCACGGACACAGGCAAGCAGATCACGATCGACCTCGATGCGGATCTGGCGTCGGTTGCAGCGAAAGACACCAAGGTGCAGGCGTCGCTTCCGGACGGCACGATCATCGACGCGACCGTCACCAGCGTCGGCGCCCCGAGCGAGAAGGAGGGCGAGGACGGAAAGAAGACCATGAAGGTGCCGCTGGTGCTCACCCCCGACGATCCCGCAGCCGGCGGTGACGTCATCGACGTGACGGTGTCTGCGAGCTTCACGCGGATTCTCGCGACGGGCGTGCTCCGGGTCCCGGTCCTTGCTCTACTCGCCGGACCCGACGGCACCACTCAGGTCGAGGTCGTCGATGGCAAGAAGTCCCGACTGGTGACCATAACCACCGGGACATTCGGCGACGGTCTCGTCGAGGTCGTCAAGGTCGTCGACGGCAAGCTGGACGAAGGCGACGAAGTGGTGGTGGCGCAGTGACCTCCGTCCTCGAACTCCACGATGTCACCCGCTCGTACGGGTCTCCGCCGACGCAGGCGCTCCGAGGCGTCGATCTGCGTGTCGACGACGGCGAGTTCGTGGCCATCGTCGGCCCTTCAGGGTCGGGCAAATCCACGCTACTGAACCTCATCGGCACACTAGACCGCGCCACCACCGGGGAGGTGCTCATCACAGGGGAGCGGGTGGATGACCTCTCCGACGCCCGACTCAGCGCCCTGCGGGCGCACACCATCGGATTCGTATTCCAGCAGTTCCATCTCAGCGACGGTCAGAGCACCGTCGACAACGTCGGCTCCGGACTGCTCTACACGGGGATGAGCCGCGGGCTGCGTCGGGAACGGGCGAGGGAAGCCCTCATCTCGGTCGGTCTCGGGCACCGCCTGGATCACAAGCCCAAGCAGCTCTCCGGAGGCGAGCGTCAGCGTGTTGCGATCGCCAGGGCCATCGTCCGCCGCCCCGCGCTCCTCCTCGCGGACGAGCCCACAGGAAGCCTCGACTCCGCATCAGGGGAGACGGTCGTGCAGCTGCTGCGCGAGCTCAACGAGAACGGGACCACGATCGTGCTGATCACGCACGACCGCGACCTCGCCGAACGCCTCCCGAGGCGCGTCGCGATCCGTGACGGGCTCATCGTGTCGGACTCGGGCGATCCCGCGATCGCTCGGCAGACGGAGTCGGGGGTCGCCGCATGAGCGTTCCTCGATCTCGCTTGCGGGCGTCAGACCTCACAGGCCTGGCGTTCCATGGGGTACGCGCCCACCCCATGCGCGCCGTCCTATCCGGCCTGGGAATTGCCATCGGCATCGCCGCGATGATCGCCGTGATCGGCATCTCCACGTCAAGCCAAGCGCTCGTGCAGCAGAAGCTCGCCGAGATCGGCACCAACATGCTCACCATCACCGCGGGCAAGGACTACCTCGGCCACGAGACGAAGCTCAGTCCGGACGCCCTCGCCCGGATTCGTCATCTCGATGGCGTCGAAGAGGCCTCCTGGACGAGCGACATAGACACGCACGTCTACCGCAACCCGTACGTCGCGGCGGGTGCGACAGGGGGACTTGTGGTGCGGGCCGCCGAGGAACGGCTGCCGGATGCCGTGGGCGCGACCCTGGCGCACGGCTCCTGGTTCACGATCGCGACCCGAGGACTCGACACGGTCGTGCTCGGCAGCACGACAGCGGAAAAGCTCGGTATCACCGAGGTCGGGATGCAAGTCTGGCTGGGCGAGCGTCTGTTCACCGTCGTCGGCATCCTCGACCCTGTGCTGCTGGCACCGGAGCTGAACACCTCGGCGATTGTGTCACCGGAACGGGCCACCGCGGTTCTCGGATTCGACGGCATCCCCACCACCATCTACGAGAGATCCGAAGACGCCGACGTGCTGCGCATCCGCGACCGTCTCCCGCAGACGGTCAACCCCGAATCGCCCGGCGACGTCAAAGTCTCCCGACCCTCCGACGCGCTCGCAGCGAAGAACACCGTCGATCAGGTCTTCACCGGGCTGCTGGTCGGTGTCGGCTCGATCGCGCTACTGGTCGGCGGGATCGGGGTTGCGAACACCATGGTGATCACGGTTCTCGAACGGCGGAAGGAGATCGGCTTGCGCCGCTCTCTCGGTGCGACACGTGGGCACATTCGCGCGCAGTTCCTCGCAGAAGCCATCCTGCTCGCGTTCCTCGGCGGGGTCGCCGGAGCACTGATCGGAGTCGCAGCCACCGCGATGGTTGCCGTGGCCAACGGGTGGCCGCTCGCGGTGCCGTTACTGATCCCGGTCGGCGGCCTCATAGCGACGATCGCTGTCGGTGCGATCGCCGGGGTCCTGCCCGCCATACGCGCGTCGCATACCCCGCCGACGGCTGCGCTGAGTGCGTGACGCACGGCGCCGCGTCGATGTCCAGAACCGCGCACCGGCCGGTCTCATCGACGCGGCGTCGGGGGTGCAGCGAACTGCGGACGAGGAGGCTCCATCATGGCGACGATTGAGGGAACGGCGGCTGCAAGCCGCAAGTCGTCTCGCTGTTCCCGGACTGTGCTGGCCGACGCCCAGCGACGACTGGCCGTTTTTCAGCCCCGCCTCGAACGCGTTTGAATGCGGCGATCCACTCGTCGAGTCGCCGCAACGGGAAGAGGTTTTTGCACGCGGCCACCCTCCAACGGGTTTGAGAACAGACCCTAACCGAAGGTTGCGGATGGCTCGCCGAAGATGGCTCCGTCGGGATGCACGCCCAGTCCACGCCCGTGAGGTACGGCGATGTGGCTGCCCTCGATGCGCACACCCCCGTCGGGGTCGTAGCTACCATCGAGGTAGGGTTGCGCGATCCAGGCGCCTTCGTTGATGCGAGGCTGCACGGTTGACGCGAGGTGCGCGCAGGCCGCTGCAATGATCTCGCCACTGCATTCGTCATCGCCGGTGTGGGGCATCGACGTGATCTCGCAGATGTCTCTGATGAGCGCCATCTCGTGGAGCCCGCCGACGCGGGTGAGCCATGTGCGCCCAGAGGCCGGAACGGGTGCCCGGGCGAGACCGGCTCTCTTTCTGACGGTTGACCCGTCCTGGCAGGGGAACCCGCCACAGAGGATGTCTATCGGGGGCACGATAGCCCAGTCGATGGTGGTGATGTCGCCGATGTTCGGGCGTCGGGCCAGTGGTGGGAGAAGACGCGGGCGACGGGCTCGTTGATCTCGGAGAACCAGACGGGTCGGGCGTTGAAGACCTATTCGACGGCGAGGTCCAGTCCGCCGTAGCCAGAGAACAGCGAACCAACACGTAGTGGTCCGGCACGGAAAATGGAATCTTGGCTGAGCACGTGCACCCTTCGGGACGGTGAATCCCGAAGTTGAGTCGAACGACGATTGCTTCGAATTGGTCATCTGCCAGGGGCACAGCATCGCCCATAGAGCCCTGTTCGAGATCCCGACCCACCAAACCGCCGGACTGCTCGACAGTGACTTCCTGCGGGCTCGAATCGACCCCTTCACGAGATGCCACGCCTCTTGCAGGTCGAGGAGTGGCACCCGTGCCGGAGAATGGGTGCATGCCTGAATCTTGTGCTTTCTGCGGGGCGGTGGGGCCCCTGACCCGCGAGCACGTTTTCGGTCAGTGGGTGAGCAGGACTGGCTTGGATCTCGCTCCGATGCGTCATCACGCGGGCCCGTTGAATGCTCTGCCGCGCGACATGGGGGAGCAGCCCCCATTCCGGCAAACGGTGAAGAGCTTCTGCGGCTCGTGTAACAACGGGTGGATGAGCAACCTCGAAACAGTCGCGCAGCGAGTGCTGACCCCGTTGATCCTCGACGAGCCCGGGACGATCGCGCCGGAAGACCAGGCGGCGATCGCAACGTGGGTGCAGAAGACCGCGCTGACTGCGATGCTCCTCTCTAGCAAGGAGCAGCGGGAAAACGGCTACGGGCTCGCCCCGTCGGAGTACAGGGCACTCTACGAGCGCCGCGAGCTGGTGCAACCGCTGGATTTCAGCCAGTTTTGGGTCGGCCGATTCGAGGGAGTCAAGGGATTCTCGGCTGTACGCGTCACTCCGCTGACGGTTCGCATCCCAGACTTTCCCGAGCCGCCGCTGCCCCAGGGCTACGCGATGACGATCGTCCTCGGAGCACTCCTCCTGCACGGCGTGCGGTTCACCACTCCAGGCCTTCAGGCAGACACGAAGACGGAGATGGGGATGCCACAGTTGTGGCCGTCGGAAACGTCGGTGATGTGGCCAGCGGGGCAGGCATGCACGGAGACGTCTCTGCTCGCTCTCGCGGATGGGGGGACGTTGCGCGCAACGGGTGGGGAGGTGCGGCTGCAACCCTGGTCTCACGCAGCTCACCTCCCGCAGAGCGCCTTCGAGAATGGTGCAATCAAAGTCCCGGCGCTGTGCCGCAAGCACGACATCTACTACCCCGCGGCGCTATTGCAAGAAGCGCACCAGGGGCGGTTCTACGCATTCATGACTTCGTGCGAGTGCAGCGCCTATCTGATTCATACGGACTCTGACCGTGTCCGCTTCCGAGCCGCGGGCGAACCAGAAGGCATCGCGGCCATGTACGCGGACCTGGTTGGCGACGAGTTCCTCATCGAGGACCAGATCGGGGAGTTCGCCTGCAAGAGGCTGCCCGCCTGACGCGACCGGCAGCGCCAAGCGCGGGCAGGCACACCTGCTGCGTGTGACGGTCTCGATGCGAGTGATGTCCGCCGGTGACGGCTACAAGTACCTCCTGCGTACGGTAGCCGCCGCAGACGGCGACAGGTCGTTCTCGACGCCCTTGACTCGCTACTACGCCGAGGCGGGAACCCCGCCGGGCCAATGGCTCGGGTCGGGCGTCGCATCCCTCGGGGGCGGCCAGCTCGCGGTGGGTGATCGAGTGTCCGAGGCGCAGCTCCAGCTCCTCATGGGGATGGGCCGTGACCCGATCACCGGAGATCCCCTCGGGCTAGCGTTCCCGGCCTACAAATCCACCTCAGAGCGGATCGAGGCGCGGATCGCAGTCCTCGCCCCAACAACGTTTCCCGGTGCAATGGGAGACGCGGTCGCGCAAATCCAGGCCGAGGAGTCCGAGCGCGGGACGCGACGGGCGGTGGCCGGGTTCGACTTCACCTTCTCGATTCCGAAATCTGCATCCGCGTTGTGGGCGGTCGCGGATGCAGGGACGCAAGCGTTGATAGGGGAGGCGCACCACGGGGCAGTTGCGGAGGTAGTTGCATTCATGGAACGCGAGGTTGCAGCCACTCGCACCGGCGCAACCGCCGGCGACGGAGCCGTTGCGCAAGTCGATGTCACAGGCCTGGTCGCGACGGCCTTCGACCACTTCGACTCCCGTGCCGGTGACCCCCACCTGCACACTCACGTTGTCATCTCCAACAAGGTCCAGACCGCTCTCGACGGGAAGTGGCGGAGCCTCGATGGACGGCCGCTGCACGCCGCCGTCGTCGCGCTATCCGAATTGCACGAGGCAGTGTTCGCCGACCACATTGCCCGCACCTTCGGCGTCGAGTGGGAAGCGCGTGACAGGGGCCGTGACCGCAATCCCGCATGGGCGATCAGCGGCGTGCCGGAAGAGTTGGTGGCCGAGTTCTCGACCCGCGCCCGGCACATTGATACCGAGACCGACCGCCTCATTGCCGACTACGTGAGCAAACACGGTCGCCGGCCACCCCCGGCGACGATCCTGAAGCTGCGCGCCCAAGCAACCCTCTCTACACGGCCCGACAAGGAGGTCCGGCCGCTGGCTGACCTCACCACCGAATGGCGATCGCGCGCCACCGACGTTCTCGGTCAGGACGCCACTACCTGGGCGCGCAACCTCACAAACAACAACAGCCCGCTCCTGCTGCGCGCCGACGACGTGCCGTTGGAGACCGTCGAAGAACTCGGTACCGCGGTGGTAGAAATTGTCGGCGAGAAGCGGTCGACCTGGCGGCGATGGAATCTGATGGCTGAGGCCTCGCGTCAGACGATGCGTTGGCGCTTCGCGTCCATGCAGGATCGAGAGGCGATCGTCGGGATGATTGCTGACGCTGCCGAACAGGCGTCGCTGCGGCTGACCCCACCGGACCTTGCCACCAGTCCGGCGGCATTCCGTCGTGTCGACGGAACCAGCGTGTTCCGGCCCAAGCACTCGACTGTGTTCTCCTCCGAGCTGTTGCTGGCCGCCGAAGACCGACTGGTCGACCGCTCTCGCACGCTGACGGCACCCGCTGTCTCGGTGGGCTCGGTCGAGAAGATCACCTCTCGCCCCGACGCCGAGGGCCGGATGCTAAGTGAGGACCAGGCCGACGCGCTCATGAAGATTGCCGTCTCTGGCCTGGTGCTCGACGTACTGGTCGGCCCCGCCGGCGCGGGCAAGACGACCGCCATGAATGCCCTGCGCCGCGCGTGGGAAGCCGAACACGGCAGAGGGTCCGTCGTCGGACTCGCGCCTTCCGCTGTGGCCGCGCAAGTGCTGGCAGACGATCTCGGCATTCAGGCCGAGAATACGGCGAAATGGTGGCAGAACCACCTCGTGCACGGAACCTCGTTTGATGCAGGTCAGCTCGTCATCATCGACGAGGCGTCGCTGGCCGGCACCTTATCCTTAGATCGGATCACGCACCTGGCCGAGCGGGCAGGAGCGAAGGTGTTGCTGGTCGGCGATTTCGCCCAGCTCCAGTCCGTAGACGCAGGCGGCGCGTTCAATCTCTTGGTGGCCGGCCGGGACGATGCGCCGGAGCTGGTTGACGTCCACCGCTTCACGAACGCGTGGGAGAAGACCGCATCACTCGCGTTACGTCACGGACGCACGGCAGTGATTGGCACCTACCTCGATCATGACCGCATCCGAAGCGGTGAGGCCGACCTGATGACCGATGCCGCCTACTCGGCATGGCGAGCTGACAGAGATTTAGGACTGGCATCGGTGCTGGTCGCGGAGACCCGCGACCAGGCGACCGCGCTCAACACCCGCGCCCGCGCAGACCACATTGTCGACGGCACCTTGACGCCAGGCCCAGAAGTCGAACTCGCTGACGGAACGATGGCCGGCGCGGGGGACACGATCATCACCCGCCGCAACGACCGTCGACTCCGCAACGGTAAGGACTGGGTCCGCAACGGCGACACCTGGGCCATCAAGGACGTCCGCGACGACGGCTCGGTCACCATCCGGCGAACTGGACGCCGCTTCGGCGCGGCGATCGTGCTCCCGGCTGCTTACGTTGCCGAGCACGTTGACCTCGGCTACGCAGTCACGGCCCATCGCGCACAGGGCATCACCACCGACACCGCGCACGTCCTGGTGGAGCGGACCACGACGAGGGAGAACTTCTACGTCTCGATGACCCGCGGCAAGCGTTCCAACCACGCCTATGTGGTCCTCGACCGAGCCGACGAGGGCCACGCCGCCCCGCACCCGGGCGACAACCCCGACGCCACAGCACGTTCCGTGCTTTACGGCGTCCTGCAACACGTCGGCGCCGAGCTGTCCGCGAACGAGACGATCACCAACGAACAGGAACAGTGGGGCTCGGTCGCCCAGCTCGCCGCGGAGTACGAGACCATCGCGGCGGCCGCTCAACGCGACCGCTGGGCCACTCTCATCCACGACTCCGGTCTCACCGAAGAACAGGCAAGCGCTGCCATCGACTCCGATGCGTTCGGGGCTCTGACTGCCGAGCTACGCCGGGCCGAGGCAAACCATCACGACCTCGATCGATTGCTCCCGCGTCTCGTGGCCGCGCGCGGATTCGGCGACGCCGACGACATCGCCTCGGTCCTCCACCACCGGGTGGCGCGGGCAACCGCACGGCCGGCACGCTCCGGCCGCGCACGCGAGGCACCGCGGCTGATCGCAGGACTTGTCCCGGCTGCGAGCGGTCCCATGGCCGACGACATGCGCCAAGCACTCGACGAACGACGCGACCTGATCGAAAAGCGCGCCGATGCCGTGCTCGACGCTGCACTCAACGAAGGGGCCACGTGGACGAAAGCTCTTGGGCCATCACCTCGCCAGCGGGCGAAGCGACAAACCTGGCTCCGACGTGCCCGCACGGTGGCCGCCTACCGAGACCGATACGGCATCACCGACGACACTCCTCTCGGCCCCACCCCGGTGGCGACCGCGCAGAAGATCGATGCCGCCCGCGCGAAGATGGCGCTCGACGCGGCGCGTAGCCTCACAGCCGACCCGGAAGAGGCGCCGGGGCGGACAAGTGGACGCGAGCCACTGGGCCGTTCGTTCTGATCGCTGACCCTTCCCGGTGTCGCCGCGAAGTCGTATTGTGGATGTCGAGGTGGCCTCTATATTGGCGCTGTCGCCCGTCGCGACAGTATGACCTTCCCGGCAGCGGGCGGTCCTTTCAGGTTCTTGTCGCCGAACCCCTGGAGAGGACTGTCCATGTTCCGCCTCATTTGGGCTGTCAGCGTACGCACCCGGTACTTCCTGCGCCGCTACATGCCCACCAACATGCTGCTCGACGCCATCCGTACCCGACGTGGACTGCGCTGGGGAGTCCCAGCGATGGTGCTGGCGATCCCATACCTGTATGCCGCGAGCATCTGCGCGCAGCTCGCCGAGGACGGCGGCCCCGGTTGGCTACACCTCTTGGTGATGCTGTTCGTCTGGAACGCACTGAAGTTCGCCTTCATCGGGCCCATCAGCCTCGTCCTGTTGATTCGTGTCTGCCTCAGGGAGGTCTCATGCTCACGTCGTGCCGTGGATGTCGGCGCGGCTCAGTAGCCTCATGATCGCCACCGGTAGGATTGGTGAAGGATGTCAGCACTCAACTGAGGGAGGCGAGAGATGGCGCGCGCCGACCTGCTTCTCGACCTCGTTGAGGCCGAGCGTCACGGGGACCGTGATCGGTTCCGCACCCTCGTAGAAGCGGTGATCGCCGAAGAGCGTGCCAACCAGCACCACCTCGTGGCGGACCGTCTCTCTGAACTGATCACCACGACCGGGCAAGGGCTTGTCCGCGACGATCGCGCCACCGCGATTCGAGACCTGGTTCACGAAGTCGTCCCCAGCCGCCGCCTCGATGACCTTGAACTCGCACCCGTTCCACGGCGGGTCGTTACAGAATTGATTGAGGAGCAGAAGCGCGCTGAGCTGCTCCGTAGTTACGGGATCGAACCTCGCAACCGGCTCCTACTGTCTGGCCCCCCGGGCAACGGTAAGACCAGTGTCGCGGAGGCTATCGCTTCCGAACTGATGCTTCCCTTCTACGTGATTCGTTACGAAGGCGTCATGTCTAGCTTCCTCGGCGAGACGGCCGCCAGGCTCGACAACGCCTTCGAGTTCGCGCGCACGCGACGATGCGTACTGTTCTTCGACGAACTCGACACCATCGCGAAGGAGCGGTCAGATCAGCACGAGACGGGCGAGATCAAGCGCGTCGTGTCCACCTTGCTGCTCCAGATCGACAGGCTCCCTGCGCACGTTCTCTTCGTCGGCGCGACCAACCACAGCGAACTACTCGACCGCGCCGCATGGAGGCGCTTCCAGATTCGGGCCGAACTCGAACCCCCGAGCCGCTCCGAAGCAACGCGATTCCTCGAAAGGCTCGCCGCACGGCTTGGCGGTGACCTCGGATTCGCTCCACGCACATTGGCAGACAAACTCGCAGGAGCCAGCTACTCCGAACTGGAAGAGTTTGCTCTCGACGTGCGGCGCCGAGCGGTGCTGGAATTGCCGGACAGCAACCTACGGCGGATTGTGCAAGAACGTCTTGAGCACAGGCGCGGTCAGGCCACTGCGTGACCGCGGAGCGCCGACCGCTCCTGGCATTCGGTCCGCCAGTCGTCGTCGAACGGCCCACGCAGACTTCGCGAGACATGCCGCGCCTATCCAAGCCCAGTGCGGGCAGGCAAGGAGAGCGGTTAGCGCCTCAATTCGGTGACCTGACCGCAGCTTTCGACGCCGAGCGGGTGCGTCTCTCCATGGAGACCCCCGACGAAGTCGATCCGGCGCTGGTGGTTGTTTTCGATCTCGCAGGCAGCATCAAGGACTTCCGCAACGCGATCGACAAGATCGACGGTCTTGAGTTCCTGTCCGAGTTGTTGGGGGACCGATCCGATCCAGACGACGACTTCTACATGGCCGAACGGGAAGCCGGCCGCACGGACAAACCCGTCTCGCACTCCCTCTACCTCGTGATGTCGAACGCCAAGGCGATCGAAGAACTTCTGAGATTGTTCACCCTGTGGCAGGAAAATCCATCGGCCTCATTCGTGCACGGCCTTGGCAAGTTCAAGTCGGCTTTCCAACAGTTGACCGCGATACGACGATGGGGGCCAGAGGACCGCATCCGTGAGACAGGGCTTCGCGAGCAGTGGCAGGAAACTCTCGACCTCGTCGGACAGTCTGTCAGCACGGTCATGGTCGAAATCGAACTTTGGTACCGGCGCGACGCGGTGCAGCGCGTCAGCGCCCAGACCCACGTTGAACAAACCATCACTGCCAGCGGTGGACGAGTCATCGACCAATCGCAGATCGGCGACATCGGCTATCACGCAGTGCTCGCGGAACTGCCTATCCAACAAGTTCATTCCGTACTCAACAATGGCGCGGAATCCATCCGGCTGCTCACAACCGACGAGGTCATGTTCGTCAGCCCGTTCACGCCCATGAGTGTCGCGCCACCTACCCTCGAACCCGTCGCCGAAGTTCGACTCCCACCCGGAGATCGAGTGGATGGCCTGCCACGCATCGCACTCTTTGACGGGCTTCCGTTTCCGAACCACGACGCCCTCGCAGGCAGACTGGTGGTCGATGACCCTGACGGTGTTGCTGAAAGCTACCCGTTGTCATCACGCAACCACGGCACTGCGATGGCGTCGCTCATCGTGCAAGGCGACCTCTCGATCGGCGGCGAACCGCTGGACCGCCCCTTGTACGTGCGACCCATCATGCGGCCCCACGAGTTTGCCGCAGGGTACGAGCAGATCCTCCCCAACAGACTCCTCACCGACCTCCTACACCAGGCCGTCAAGCGCATTGTCGAGGGCGAAGGGGGAAGGGCAGCAGTCGCACCTAGCGTCCGAATCGTCAACCTCTCCATTGGTGCCCAAGCGAGAGCCCTCGTGAGGAGGATGAGCCCGGTCGGACGTCTGCTCGACTGGCTCGCCCACTCCTACAACCTGCTTTTCATCGTCAGCGCAGGCAACCACAGCGACCCGATTATCATCCCCGCCGCCACCCTTACGGATTCTGTCCCGCGTCAAGTAGTTGGCAGGGATT
>NZ_HG779657.1:0-1545 GCF_000582705.2 Microbacterium sp. C448 | reverse complement strand
GCCGATCGGACCCGGCGACGAGGTCCGCATCCGCATCGCGGGCTTCGACCGCACGCTGATTGTCCGACAGACCCTCGTCAAGCGCGTCGGCGCTCCGGCTGCCGCGCTGGCTTACGAAGACCTCACGCCTCCCCCACCGCCGCGCGAGTCGATCGCGTTCGTGCCCGTCCGCGATCGCGGAGCGGGCCGGCCGACCAAGCGCGAGCGCCGCGACATCGACAAGCTGCGCGGCTTCAGCCCGGAGTGAACCGGCGGGTCAGCGCCCGCCGTCTCCGTTCAGTGCGGACGAGCGCGCCGCGGCATACTCCGGCTCGGAGATGGCGCCTGCCGCGCGCAGCCGGTCCAACTCTTCGAGCCGGTCGGTCAGGCCCTCGTTGGAGCCGCCGACACCGCTCTTGATGAACCGTGCGGCGACATCGGTCTGCATGGTCATCGGATTGAGTCCATGCTTGCGCGCCCGACGCACGTTCGCGATCACAATGACGACGATCAACACAACGACAGCCCCGAAGAGCCAGGGAAAGATTGCCCACATCGTGTCGAAGAACGTACCGCCGGACATGGCACCTACCGTGTTGAAGCTGAACATCAGGCATCCTCCTTCGGTCGTGCGTCTCCTCCACGCTTTCACGGACAAGTGCCGGAGTGGAGCCGTTCGCACGACTTACCCAGGGTCGCCGCGCGGTTTACGAGCGACGGCGGCCGCGATCGGTCTCGCCTCGCGCCGCTAGCGATGTACACGGCGCTCGGTGGGAGATCCAAAGATCTTCCGATGTGAAAAATCTCATCTTTTCGGTGCGATGTAGGCGCTTTTCGGGTGCTTTTCGGGCTTCGGATGTCGGTGGTAGTCCGTAGAGTTTCGAACATGCATTCGAATCATGATGACCTCGAAACGACGGGCTTGGACGCGATCGCGCGCGAACTCGCCGGGGAGGGCATCGACGCGTGGCGCGCGAACGCTCGCACGGAAGCCGCCCTGGCGCGAGTGTTTGCGAAAGCCGCGCGCGTCGGTGCGCGCAGGGTTGCCGAACTCGCCTCCCCCTCGTCGCGCGAAGCCGAGTTGCCGTTTCGTGCTTTGGCGGCCGAGCTCGGTGCAGCGATGAACATGTCCGACCGGACCGTGCAGCGTCGCATGAACGATGCCGCGGTTTTGGAGGAGTCGTTCCCGGCCACGTTCGCGGCGTGGGAAGAGGGACGGATCGCTGGGGGCCATGTCGCGGTGATCATGGAACACGGCACGCCCCTCGCCGACCCAGAAGCACGGGCGGCGTTCGAGCGCGAGGCATTGGCTCGGGCGGCTGGAACGACACCCGGACGGCTGGCGTCGTCGTTGGCGCGGCTTGCGGAGTCTCTACAGCCCCGCATGCTGGCGGAACGCCACCAACAGGCACGGGCGTCGCGGGGCGCGTGTGTTCGCGACATCGGCGACGGCATGGCGGAGTTCAGCACCATCCAACCCGCCGTCCTCGCACACGCGATGCACGACCGGATCACCCAGCAAGCCCACGCGATCAAGAACGCCGACCCCACCGACACCCGCACCCT
>NZ_HG779656.1:0-300 GCF_000582705.2 Microbacterium sp. C448 | reverse complement strand
GTGGACGCGATCGCGCGCGAGCTCGCCGGGGAGGGCATAGAAGTCTGGCGTGCGAACGCGCGTACGGAGGCCGCGCTCGCGCGATTGTTCGCAAGGGCCGCGCGCGTCGGTGCGCGACGCGTTGCCGAACTCGCCTCCCCTTCCTCCCGCGAAGCGGAGCTGCCGTTCCGCGCTTTGGCGGCAGAGCTCGGCGCAGCGATGAACATGTCCGACCGGACCGTGCAGCGTCGCATGAACGATGCCGCGGTTTTGGAGGAGTCGTTCCCGGCCACGTTCGCGGCGTGGGAAGAGGGACGGATC